>JAUTWY010000381.1 GCA_030838305.1 Acidobacteriaceae bacterium | reverse complement strand
AGACGGGTTAATTTTGGGAAGTGTGGATCTTGCGCGCCTCGGTGCTTGTGCCGTTCCATTCGTACTTGGTTGTTTGCTTCAGTCCGATGATGCTGAGCACTCTGTGAGCAAACTCCTCGACGATACTTTCCACCGTTGATTGTCCGTTGTAGAACGTTGGTGTGATGGGAAAGATGATGGCGCCTGCCTCGGTCGCCGCCGCCATATTTTTGATGTGAATGAGATTCAGCGGAGCCTCGCGCACGCGGAGAACCAGTGGAATCCGCTCTTTCAAGGCAACATCAGCAGCCCTCTCTATGAGATCGGTTGCAGCACCTGATGCGATGCGCGACAGCGCGCCAACCGCAAGGGGCGCTATGATGACGGCCGTCGTCGGATAGGAACCGCTCGTGACAGGAGAGCTTAAGTCCCGATCGTTCAGGACACTGACCTTCTTTGCATTCTTGCCCGCGATCTCCGGTATCATCTCCGCTGGGTTTTCCACGCCCCACTCCAACTGGAGCATCCTATGCCCGTTCGGCGATGCAACAACGTTGATATGCTCCACCCGGTCGTCGCCTGAAAGTAGCTTCAGCAATGTCCGGTGGACAATCGTGCCGCCTGCTCCTGTGTACGCTAGCGTGATGTTGTGCTTGTTCGACATGCAGTTCCCTCGTTTCAGTCTTCAGCCATTCATCCAGTTACTGAACTCGTTTCAATACTGGGCGCAACTTCCTTTCGCCCATGGAACACTCAGGCTTTTACCGCCCCGACCGAGGCCCTCATCATCCGAGCGGTTTCTTTTGTGGATAACTCACCGAGCTCCCACAGCTCGATCGCCCTTCGGATTCTCGGGGTCAAGTCAGCCATAGCCGCGGATAGAATTCGGCGGCGCTCACCTTGAAAAAAGGCAGTCTCGGGGCCTACTCGTGAATCGGGCATCTTCAACAGGAGCGCGGTCTCTTTATTCCCGCTTAGGTCGTCGATCGGCACCTCGCGCCGTCCGCGACCTCGATTGTCTCGAACTCCTGCAGGCCATCGTCACGAACTGCTTGTTGCTGTTCGCGACTTATTCGCTCAATCATGAACAATCACATCTTTCCGTTTGACTTGAATTCTTTCCTGCTAAACAAGTTGCCGGGGCGTGAGAACGTCCGTGAGACCGATTCGGCGCAACAATTCCGCACGTACGCGGTCGCTGACCATGTTCACAACCTCGGCTCCATCCTGCGTGGGATCGACGTGCACACGGAAAGGCCGTTTGCCGAAAGGAGCATCCACGATCTTCACGATTGCTTCCCCGACCGCAGCGACATCGGCGTCCGGCGGAACAATCGAGGCAAAGCCCTTCATCACATCGTCCGCGAAGTTTTTGTACGGTCCGTTGTCATACTCGGCGACACGCTGAGTATCGGCAGGCCTGCCGGAGTGAGCGAAGTGGTTTGTTCCTCCGGTGAACGCGCCAGGCACGATAATGGAGGTCTCGATGCCCCAGCGGGTGAGTTCACGCGCGGACACCACAGCCAGCGCGTCCATCCCGGCCTTCGCTGCAAAATAAGGTGCGAGGTAGGGAGGAGTACCACCGGCCGAGCTGCTGCTCGATACCCAGACCACCAATCCCTGCTTTTGCTTCCGCAACTGCGGCAGAGCGGCACGGTTGACGCGCTGCGTGCTCAGAACGTTCACGTCATAGAGTTCGGCGAGCTGTTCCGGGGTGAACGCTTCGAGCGGACCGAACACCATGTGACCGGCGTTGTGCACCACCACATCCAAACGACCGTTGTCATCGATGATCTTCTTGACCGCGGCTTTCACTGACGTATCCGATAAAACATCAAGTTCGACCGTGCGCAGGTCCGCTTTGTTGTCGGCCGCAAACTTCGCGGCCTCTTGCACCTGCCCCTTATTGCGACCGGAGGTGTCGCGCATGCTTGCATACACAACGTGTCCCGCTTTAGCAAGTGCCCGTGCCGCAAGCGCACCGAAACCGCTGGAAGCCCCCGTAACGACAATTACCTTCTTCATAGTTCTTCTCCTTTGAAGTAATGGTTTGCTTTTTTAAGAAAGACTTGCAGCAGAAGGACCTTGATTTAGATCATTCCGCCATTCGCGCGAAGCACCTGGCCGTTGATCCAACCCCCATCGGGACCGGCCAGGAAAGAGACGGCCGCCGCAATGTCCTGAGGCGTGCCGAGGCGCTCAAGCGGATTCATCTTCGCCATCCGGTCGATAAGTTCCTGCGATTTTCCGTGGAGGAACAGATCGGTGGCGGTGGGCCCCGGCGATATGGCGTTTACCGTGATCAACCGCCCGCGCAGTTCTTTCGAAAGGATTCCCGTAAGTGCCTCGACAGCTGCCTTCGTCGCGGCGTAAACGCCATAGGTTTCGAGCTTGAGTCCGACAACACTCGTGGAGAAGTTGATGATCCGCCCATTCTTGCGGAGGCGTTTGGCTGCTTCCCGGAGTCCGTTGAACGTGCCTTTCAGGTTGACCGCGATTTGCCGGTCGAAGGCCGTGTCATCAGTGCTGCCGATGCTCGACAGCAGCATGATGCCGGCATTGTTGACCAGGACGTCGACTCCTCCGAATTCCTTTTCCGCGACTTCGAACATCCGCGAAACGTCGTCCGCCTTGCTGACGTCAGCTTTTGCGGTAATCGCGCGTCCCCCCGCCGACGTAATCTTGTTGACGAGTGCAGCAGCTTCCGCTTCGCTGCCTGCATAGTTTACAACTACGGAAAAGCCGTCCTTCGCGAGCCGTTCAGCGACGGCCGCCCCTATGCCGCGCGATGAGCCGGTGATAATTGCTGCTCTTTCCATAGTTCGTGAATCGTCGGTTTTCATAACAACGTTCTCCTTTCAATCTCGAAACTGCTGACTTGCACTCTATTGGTGAACTTCGCAGCCGCTTCTAAACCAGGACTGTTCCACCATCGACCACAACGGTCTGCCCCGTGCTAAATCCTTCTTGCATCAAGAATAGATAGGCTTGGGCTATGTCATAAGGCTCGCCGACCCGGCCCACAGGCAGGCCATTGCCCACGCTCTCATACAGCTGTTCCCTTGCGTCTGCATTCATGCTCTGCCAGAGGTTCGTTCGAACGACGCCAGGACATACCGCGTTGACACGAATCGGCGCCAACTCGACCGCCAGGGCACGCGTCAAGGCTTCGATAGTTCCGCAGATGCTTGCGACCACCGTCCATCCCTTGTGCGGGCGCCGGCCTGCGACTCCGGTTGTGAGCACGATCGAGCCGTCCTTGCGGATATGCGGGCTTGCGTACTTGACCTCAGCCAGGGCAGCCCAATAGCGCAACTCAAATGCATGCCGGGCTTTGGTAAGGTCCGTCGC
>JAUTWY010000215.1 GCA_030838305.1 Acidobacteriaceae bacterium | reverse complement strand
TTGGGTGGGCCTGCTGACCAGCTGCGCCGCGTTTGAGGCCTACTGCAAGGCGTGCACTGCCGAACTGAAGCCAGAACGCATCGCGGGTTTCATCCTGCTGGAGGCTGACTTCCCGTATTCGGTCCGTTATTCGCTGGATCGAATGCACCAGGCGCTGACTTCAATCAGCAATCTTTCCCTGAGCCGTAGAACAGGAAAGATTGAACGACTGATCGGACGTTTGCGATCGATTGTGACGTACGCGCAGATTGGAGAAGTCATTCGCGGAGATCTGCACAAGTATCTTGCGGGAATTATTGAGCAATGCCGCGATCTGCATGCGGCAGTTCACCAGGTCTACATCGACTATCCGATTGAGGTGGTTTTCGAAACTTAATGTTCTATGTTCTATGCCATTCGACATTTCACGCGCTTTCGCTACAGCCAATTCATCTGGCAAAGCATGATGGAAGTTCGCATGCACCCCAGAAGTGAAGGCAACCAGCGCTGTTTCATTTTTCAGCTGTCGGTCAATCCGCGGGCCCGCATCTTTGCCTATACCGACTCTCGCGGCAATCTCGTGCATCACTTCGATTTGCCTGCGCGCCATCGCCAGCTCACGATTATCTCCGACGCCCTGGTCAATATTGACGCCCAGCAATCGGATCTGGGCCCCATGGATTACGGAATTTGGAACGAACTGGAACAACTCATCGAGAAAAAAGATTATTGGGACATGCTTTTGCCGAGCCATTTCGCGCGGCCGTCGCCGGAGCTCGAACAATTAGCTAAGGAAATCGGCGCGATTCAAAGAGAGGGACGAAGCCCTCTGGCATTTCTCCAGGACATTGCCGACGGTGTGTATCGCAGTTTCAGTTATGTCAAGAAAAGTACGGCCGTAAATTCTCCGATCGAGCATGCCCTGCGGTCACGACAGGGTGTGTGTCAGGACTTCGCTCACATCATGATCACACTGGTTCGCAATGCCCAGATTCCCTGTCGTTACGTGAGCGGATACCTTTATCACGGCAGCGAAAATGTGTATCGCTCGGCGGACGGGGCGACGCATGCCTGGGTGGAGGCTTTTCTCCCAGCGCTGGGCTGGATTGGTTTCGATCCGACAAATAACGTTCCCGTCGGCGTGCGGCACATTCGCACCGCCGTCGGCCGCGACTATGCGGACGTCCCACCAACCATGGGGACGATGAAAGGAAAAGCCGATACCGAGCTCCAGGTGCGAGTGCGAGTGACGCCCTCCCAAGCCGTACTCCCCCCTGACGAGGAGTTTGCGTCAGACGAAGAGTGGTCTCAGTTTCTTGAGGAAGACCAGCAGTCGGAGCTGATCCATGCTCAGCAGCAATAAGTGGCGTAATTAGTCTGGGCACCCGCTAAACAATTCGCGTACCCTACCCTGACTCCCGGACGGATTTTTGTGATTTAATTGTCAGTATGGAGCAGGCTGAAATTAGTTCGCGCCCGGTGGTTGGCGCGATCATCGTTGTGAGCGGCCTGGCTGTTTCATTCCTGCTATGGCTGCTGTACGTACATCATGCCTCGGCTGATTTCGCCGGGCGCTGGATGTTTTTGCCCGCCCTCAACGCACTTCTGAACGGGTTGTGCGCGATTACGCTCTGCGTGGGATTGTATTTTATTAAACATCACAACATCGCGGCGCATCGCGCGAGCATGCTGCTGGCGTTCGCGTTCTCTTCCGCTTTTCTCATTAGCTACATTGTGAACCACGCACTGCACGGTGACACGATGTTTCCCGGCCACGGCCCAGTGCGCACGCTTTATCTTTCAATTTTAGCGAGCCACGTAATTCTTTCCATCGTCGCGCTGCCGATGGTGCTGACAACGTTCTTCTTCTCGCTCACGGGCCGGTTCGCAATGCACCGCCGAATCGCTCGCTTCACGTTCCCTATTTGGCTGTACGTTTCGATCACCGGCGTCGTGGTTTTCGTCTTCCTCAAGGCGTATGCGTACCAGCACCGGTAATAATCCAGCTTGGTTTGAGAGCACGAGTCGACGTTCGTTCAGGACTGAAAGTCCTCTCCCTTAAGGCGAACTGTGCGCGTTCTATAGCGAAAGCAATAGCACCGCCTTGGACCTCTGTACATTACAGACCTAAATCTACATCCAGAGCCGGGCTTCCGCCGGTCGAGGAGTTGTGGCGGCCGCACGAATCTGGTGAAATCACGGCTCATCCGCGTAGAGACCTGGGTTTGAGTGGTCAGGAACAGTACTTGGCCTCAGTAAGCCCGCTGATTGTTTGTCGTTCTAAGGTGATCAAGGGAGCGTTGTCATGGCACAGAACTTTCCCTCCAGCAGCTCTGTCGCGCTCAACCGAACCAGGCACGCGGAGCCGAGAAACACAGGCATTGGCGTAGTAGGCGATAAGCCCTGGGGCTCCCACTTCTTCCTTTTTTATGAGACCAAAGCGGACCTACTCGACACTTTGGTCCCGTATTTCAAAGCCGGTTTGGACAACAATGAGTTCTGCGCCTGGGTGGTGTCCGAGCCGCTAACCAAAGAAGAAGCCACCAACGCATTGAGCGGGGCCATTCCTCAATTTCATCGCCACCTGACCAACGGCAACATAGAAATCCTTCCCAGCCACGACTTTTATCTTAACGGCGGACCACTTCAGCGGGAG
>JAUTWY010000191.1 GCA_030838305.1 Acidobacteriaceae bacterium | reverse complement strand
ACCGGTGCGCCTCGATCAGTTTGCGATGTTACAGATTCCTCCAGTGAGGCACCAGGCGCCTACCTCTAGCACTTTTCAGCTTGTGCAATCATGGACTCGCTCCAACCGCATTTCCAGCCCTCTCGCGCATCGCCTCGCGGATTCAAAATAGGCCACTGAACGAAACCTGCCCGCGCGCGTATCTCTCCTATGGTGGTCCCGTCCTCCAGCGCGGAACTTCCGTCTGGCGGCCCCGGTAAGTGACCCCATACGAACCGGGGCCGCTTTGCCATTCCGACAACGGGAACGATGGCGTGGCCAATTCGTTGACAGGGCGTCACCAGACCCCAACAGGTGATGAATACAAGCCGTGACTCTCGGCCCCAGCTCGCCCCCGCGCTGGGGCCATTTCTTTAGAATGCCGGATGTGATGGGGGCAACCCTGAATTGGGCGAGGCCTTCCCGCGCCATGGTTGCAGGGGGCCCAGCGCGGCATGAGAATTAGCGTCGGTGCGCGGTTCCCAGATACATCCTATCGGATACTGACTCGCGTCAGCCGGAACGAAACAGCCCCGACCGCGATTGAATCCCCCGGTTCCATTACGGAGTGTCGTCGT
Organism: Acidobacteriaceae bacterium; assembly: GCA_030838305.1. Taxonomy (GTDB): domain Bacteria; phylum Acidobacteriota; class Terriglobia; order Terriglobales; family Acidobacteriaceae; genus Sulfotelmatobacter. The sequence continues at coordinate 2,985 of JAUTWY010000191.1, read as the reverse complement.
GTCTTGGTCGAAGCGTTTTGAGGTCCCGATCGTGCTGCGGAGCGGCGAGAAGCTCGAAACGCTTGCCGACGCGCGAGCGCATCTGCTTTCGCTGCCGAAATCCAAGCGCCAAAACCCGGCGGTTGAGGCCGCGATCGAGGCATTGATGATGGCTGCCGAGGGGGGCGATGCTATGATGCATGCCAATGCCGGCATCGCGCGCCTGGTGCGTCGGCTGCAGAAGATCCCGGAGCCGTAGCCATCGAAGGAAAAGCACTGGGGACGCCTCAAGCTGGCGAGGGATCAATGACGCTTTGGTGGTGCCGGAACGAATCGCCCCGCTCAAGCTTGAATCCCGACAGGTTGCGGAGTCGGTTTTCGGTCATGATTAGTACCGACCAAGAGACGCTAATACGCGCCATCGAGGACGCCCGGCGCATCCTCAGGGAATACGTCGCGGTGGAGCAGCGTGATCCCACGCGAACTGTAGAACGCCTGCTGGCAATCCTCGACAAGAACGACGTCGTGCATGCACTTGATCGAATGAATCGGCGCAGGGTGATACGGCTGGTTGACTGACGAATCGAGAGATCAGCGCCAACCGCTACAATATATTTTTTGAGCTACTGGTGGCGTGAAGGGCGACCCGCTGCATGTCCGCTTCACCCCAACACAATACCAGACATGAGGACAACGTCGCGCTGTAGGGCGCTCATCCGCCCCATCGGCACTGACGAGGCGCGAGTAGCCCAGCCCCACCGACGCGCGGTCATTCCGGCATGCCCGCTATCCGGAACGCTTGTTCAAGTAATTGAAGATCTTTGGGTCGACGAAAGTACAACCCTTTCATAACAGTCGAGATGCGCTGGGTGGGGTCGATTTGTCGCGCGACCGCCCAGGCCTGTCGCGCTTCTTCAAGCCGTCCCGCCATCGCATGGCATGCCATCAAGATGCGATGTGCACCTACAAAATTGGGGTTCTGCTGCACCGCAATTTTCGCCCACAAGGAACCTTCTTCATACCGACCAGCTAAGAAATGCGCAATTGCCATTCCAATTTTGGCCATATAAATCCGCGGATCGAGGGGACTCATCCGTAAACCGATTTGGAATTGTTCTATCGCGGCATCTCCGTCACCGAGATTAAGCTGTACGAACCCGTTCCAAATTCGTGCGGCGGCCAAATTTGGATCGAGGCTTATGGCCCGCGCTAATAGCGCCGCTCCCTCCTCCACTTCTCCCGCGAGTGTCGCGAGGGCTCTCCCAGCAAACGCAAGCACAGTCGGATCATTCTTATCAAGTTCAATGGCCCGTCTCGCCAGTCGTCGAGCCTCAGTTTTATCTTCAGCACCACCACTACTCCAGCCAAAGCCCCACTTCCAGCCAAAGCCCCACCTTTGGACCAGGCAAATTGCCCCCAGCGCGAACGGGGCTGCGAAGTCGGGATCAAGATTGTTGGCCGTCTGGGTGAGCTTAAGCGCCTGTGTGTTCGCCTCTCGTGTGCGGCGATAAACGCATGCCAAAGCGCGAAGATAGTAATCGTACGCTTGCAGGCTTTCGGTTGGCATGCGCTGAGCCCTCGCAATTTCGGCCCGCTCGAGGTGAGGCGCGATTGCGCCTATTACTGACTGGCAGCATGAGACCGCGGGCACCTGCCATACGGAGCATTTCACTTGGCGATTCAATCAGCCTTGATCCGGATCGAACAAGGCAGGAACCGCGCCGAAACTCCTCGAAAATTCCACCGCGAGCACACGCGCCATCAGTCGAGCAGTAGCGCCGTTTGAGTCCCATATTTTTGGCAGTTGAACTTGGAAAGACTGCGAGATTTCTGGGCCCAAAAGGGCCCCTCGGCGATAGGTCCTCAGGGCACCTGAGGACTCCAAGGACTCGTTTGCGCTTATTCCCGCTCACCAACCAGTCAACTTTGAAATCGCCGAGCTGATTGCCTTTGCGCGTTCGCTCAAGAAGGCGTCGTAATCGTCGGCCATCGCGGCTTCGAATGCCGTCGGTGTGATCAGGTTTGTTGCCAGCACCTCATCAAGCCTTGTGCCAAGCGCCGCAACGACTTCCTTCAAGTAGTCTGATGGAGCTCGGTTCGTGATCCGCTTGTTGCTAGCTGCGGTCAACATGATGAAGTTTGCAAGCACGTTCGCTTTCCCAGTAGGAACGCCCTTGCTTTTTAGATAGTCGCGCGGGAAAAATGGTGAAACTCTTTCGTGTTACCGTGAAAGAGCGCATCGCCGGTATCGATTTTCTGTGAGGTAAGCAAATCGGTGGGCCGGTTGAAGGCAAGCAGAAGAATAAGGATCTTGGAGTGCGCCGCGTTCGATCTGAACTGTTGTGTCGTCCAGATGCCTGGGCCCGGGTTTTGTACAACGCTGGCGATTTGCTTTGATTGGCCTGCGGCGAAACTCTGAACCGCCTTTTGGTCAGAGCCCATGTTCCCCGTATTCCATCCACCGAAGTACCCCGCGACCGCGGTTCGCCAAAACCACGTTCGGACAGCGGCTAATTGCTCAGGCGTGAGATGCTTGATTAGGCGGAACACTTCGGCAAGAACGACGACTTGATTGACGTAGGGGACCTGTTTGTCTGACGGAATGTGCAGTTCCGTCGCCATGAAGTCCACGGCTCTGCTGTACGCCGCTTTCGTTTCGCTCACAGCGGCCTCAAGCTCAGCTGGTGAATGCTTCCGCAGGCCATCAATGCTTGCTTCGGAGAAACCTCCGCCTGCAGCAGCAGAGATGCTTCTCAAAATTGCTTTCCGATCAATGCCACCAAACAACTTGGCGTCCAGCTCATCGCTGATCCCGGTGATGAGATCGGCTCCTGAAACTCCTTTAGGAACCGGCTCGATCATATCTTCCGGGAACGCGTTGGAAAGCGATGCGGACAAGGCGCGGGGCCTCGCGGCCGGGGCGGATGCCTATTGTCTCAAGAGCGCCTTCGACCAGAAGGACCTGCTGGCCACCATCGCGCGGCTGCTGTGACGGTGACCCCGATG
>JAUTWY010000111.1 GCA_030838305.1 Acidobacteriaceae bacterium | reverse complement strand
TGCAACCTCCTTAAATATGGATTAAGACAAGCTCACAGTCGTGTCAGCGAAAATGCAGGCGCCGCAACCGCCAACCGAATGCAGCGCCTGCTTACAGCAAGGGGAGAGCTTCAACAATTAAAAGCTGCGTCGAACGGAATCAGCTTCGATGGCCAGCCGATGCACCAGGCTAAAGAACGCCGGCGATTGCCCAAGGAACAAGAGATCGTCGGTGAAGGCCTTGATCGTGGCGACTGCTCCCCCGTTCTGTGTCAACGTCGGCCGAATCACGGAGCATGGAGGCAGACTCTTGCTGATGAATTCGCAGGGCTCAGGAAGGATCAGGTTCGTTTGGTCGAGCTCTGAGTTGCGGGCATTTAGATCCGGGAATGTCAGACCGGTTTTTGGATCGGTCACACCGGCCAAGGGCTGAGCTACCGCGTTGCCAGCCTTGTCATGCCAGAGCCCGAAGTGGTCAATCTCGACTCCGCCAATGCTGATCAGGATGCGCAGGACCTCAGGATCGGTCGCCTTGAAGGCCAGCGTCGGATAGAGGCTTGCCCCGCCCTGCTCGATGAACGCAAAGTGAAATCCTGCGGTGTTTGCAATCGCTTGCATGCGGGACTGATCTGGGCTCGTAGGGGGAACGGGTTGGTCCTGGTTGGGAGGTGTGTCGTTGTCGTTGAGTGGAATGGCGGGTTGGTTCTCGATGGTAAACGGTCCCTTAAACTTCACTCCGAAATCTGGGTTCTTCCCGCTTCGGTATCGCGTATACCAGCTGAGGTCCACGTTCAGCTTCAGCAGGTTGGTCAACCTTCCCTTATTCTTGGCGCCGGTCGCCTGACTGCTCGGCAGGTTTCGGAACGGCTCCAGATCAACCGCTTCTTCTCCCTTTGAAATCAAGTAGGCGTTCAGGAAAGCCGCGTGGCTCAGTTCATCATCGGTGTTATCGCTGATATATTGCGCCATGTCGCCATCAAGGTTGCTGAGCGCGGCGATGTAGGCCGGATTTCCCCCCTGGATTCCTCCCAGTTCGTTATATTGCTCCCACAGATCCGCTTCTATGATTTCAGCGGCCGCTGCGAACCGCAGGAGGGCAGCATCGCCTTTGGAAAGCCTGCCCCTGCTTTGCGTGGCTTGCGCGTTGCTTTCGGTACCCAATAAGGCGCCCGCCGACAGCGTTGCACCAGCAATTCCCAGCCCCTTAAGGAATGACCGTCTCTTGACTACACCCTGCCAGTGACGTTGAACACTTTCTTCCGTCGAGGATTGGCCTGCTTCAGATGAGTTTGTCTCGGACACCACCGCAGATGGAGAATTCTTTTCCTTCATGGTTTGCGTTCCAATTCCTTTTGAATGATTTTGTTCCAGCAGTACTGTTGCGTTAGAGTCAGCGAGGAAATGACGAGATGCGTCGAGGATGTCATATGATTGTCAACTCCTTGAGACTTCCTGGTGACAACATCGCTGCAATGGTTTGGTAGGAGAGTAAGTTTGATAGCCACGTCTGAACATTTTCCATGCCGATCGGTTGAAGCCCAGATTTGTTGCGCACATTGAGGTCTGCCCAGTGTTAGCGAAATGGCGCCACATACCATGCACAGTACGTTCCCACGCCGCTCAGCAGAACAATCGCCCACAGCACGAGTTCCGTCCGCATCCACCACTTCCAATGTTTGAAGCGCAGCCACTCCGGAAGAACGTCAGTGCCAGCCACAATGACGATATAAAGTCCCAAAAGCTCAGCCGTAATTCCCAGCGCCGCGTGTATGGCCGCCGCCTCGTAATACCACTTATGAAGAACCCTCGACAGCGCTGGCTTCACTTGTTCCTGGAACGAAGGCCCCATCACAAGTCCGATCATCAACAGGTTCAACAGAAGCACGGTAGTCTGGCAAATGCCGTGAGCTTTGTAGCGTTTCCGTCTTGCGAGATACGCCCCCGCGATCAATACGCTTCCCATGACGAGTTGCACCACGAGGTTGAGGTCTGCCCTGAAAGGGGCACCGGCGCCGAGCAACCCTTCCTTGAAGTGAACAACAGCACCGCTAACCATCGACTACACCCTGACTCTCAATAGCTCGCAGATTTTTCCGTCCGAGTATCGGGTTCATCTACTTCGCAACACTCATCGAGCACGTCTTGGAAATCCAGGGGCCCAGACACTCGGCAACAACGCCGGACAATCGACCTGAACGACTGCCGAATGGGGCTAATTTCGATGGCTCAGATGTTGTCTTCTCGCTGAAGTACTTGCTCAGGCTTTCGCGAAGCTGCAACCGAACTCGCCACAGCCGTGCTTTCACTGCGGCATGAGTTAGGTTCAACACGTCTGCCGTCTGATGTATGGAGAGCCCTTCAATATCCCGCAGGACAAAAACCGTGCGCAACATTGGGCGCAGCTCTTCAAGGGTCTTGATCAGGATGTCTCGTAATTCGGACGCCCAATAGAGTTGTTCAGGATTAGGAGACCAATCAGTGACGTCCATTGGAGGCATATCTCCGTCGGCCTGAACTTCCTCATCCAGGGAAATCTCTCTCATTGTGCGTTGCTTTCGCAGCTTCATCAGCGACTGGTTCAGAGTGATGCGAATCAGCCAGGTTGAGAATTGGGCATCCTCGCGGAATTGGTCCAAGTTTTGGAAGGCTTTCAAGAAGGCTTCCTGAACGGCATCTTGCGAATCTTCCCTGTTATGGGTGACGCTTTGGGCAATGCGGAGGAGCTTACGGTCGTAGCGCTTTACGAGTTGTTCGAAAGCGGCAACATCCCCATTCTTGCTGGCATGGACAAGATCAAGGTCATCGTTTGCCACTTTCCTGACGTCGAATTGTGCTGCGTGTACCGCCATATTGTTCCAATCGCTTTCGTGAAAACCGTTGTCAAAGCACTCAATGCTGCACGCTGGCTCTACTGCACAACAACCGTGCCGGTCATCTTGGGATGGACCGAGCAGAAGTAGGGATACGTTCCAGCCTTGGCAAACGTGTAGGAGAACTTCTCGTCCGTGTCGCGCACCTTGGACTTGAACACACCGTCTGTGCTGACTACCGTGTGGGGAATGTCATCACGGTTGATCCAGGTAACCGTCGCTCCGACGGGTACGGTGACGGAGTGCGGCCCAAAACTGAAATTATCGATTGTCACCTCCACGACTGGCGCGGAGGGATTCGCGTTGGCCGCGACACTTGGTGATGCCGCTAACAGCAACACCGCTATCATCACCGGTGCTGCCAAACCTGCGATCCACACATATTTCTTCGTCATTGTTCTATTTCCTTTCTAGTTTTTGTTCTCGCTTGCTCTTCTTGTTTAGACCCCGCCCCTGGTAGTCGACCCTAAGCGTTCAAGTCGACTCCTGCCGGACGTCTCCATTTATCGAGCTCAGGGGGCCTAAGCCCCGAGCGGGGAATCAACAATGGCCAGGCTGCGGCCGCTCACGACATAGTTCACATCAGTAATCCCCAACACTTGTTGCAACTGTTCGGCTGGCACTTTCATGGGGCCGGCGGAAGGAGCGGTTCCCGGAGCAGGTTGAGGGAAAGCAGTCGACATCGCAGTGTGAAACGAAACTTTGCCTTCCACTTTCTGCATGATCTGGTGAATATGTCCGTTCAACACCGTTACCGAGCCAAAACGCTTGACGTACGACAAAGCTTGTTCGCTGTCGTCGGTTCCCCATCCCCACTCTGGATAGACGGTCCACAGTGGAATATGCGCGAAGAGCACGATCGGAGTGCTGGCCGAGCGGCCCTTGAGATCGTCCTCAAGCCACTCCAGTTGGTCGTGACCAAGCGAGCCCATGCCTCCGGCTTTCAGATTTGCGACATTCACGAGACCAACGAAATGCACACCCTTTTGATCGAAGCTGTACCACCCAGAGCCTTTTGTGCCTCTCCCGTAACGCTGGAGATATTGCTCGCCGTTGTCGGTCAGCATGTCGTGTTCGCCCGGCACAAAGTGAATCTGTTTTGCGGAAGCTCCTTTTAATACCTGGTCCAACGTGTCGAACTCGCTGGCCTTCGAGAGCTGACTCAGATCGCCGGTGTGAAGGATGAAATCCGGTTTGTGCGGCATTGCATTGATCTTGTTGATTGCCGTCTGAAGGGTTGCGGTGACATCCGGATTGGCCGGCTTGTTAAAACCGATGTGACTATCGCTGATCTGCACAAAGCTGAAGTCTCCGCCCTTCGGGGCATCTTTACCGTAGGTCTTGGCGAATGCACGAGACACCGGGATGCCGCCGCTCATGGTCCAGACCAAGCCCGTGCCAGCCCATGCCATGCACTTCAAAAACCCGCGCCGGTCGACGCCGTCGTTGTTGAGATCTTGCAAATTCTGATCGATAAGATCTTGCTTCTTGTCAGGCATTTGTCCTCCCGTGATTAGTGACGTTCGGGGTTGATAACTGGTTCATGTCGTTTTTATTCCCTACAAAATTCGGGGAGACGGAAACGACAGGGGCTTGTGCTCTGTTTACTCGCGCAATCATCGGACTAGCCGGGCCCGTTTACGCCGCTCAAGTAGCCGCCCAAATGTCCCGTCAACGCCACCAGACCGACTGCCACACACTCAACCACCAGACGGTAGCCCGGCAGGAATACGGCGCGTCGTCGAGCGCGGAAATGCACCCACCACACCAGCCAGATCATCACGGTCGAGACGCAGGCAAGTACCAGATGTAGCAACAGAATTCCCTTAAGCTTCTGTCCTTCGAGTTGGAATTGCCACGCGAGCAGCCCGGTGGCGAGAACTGGAAGCGTCGAAAGGGCCGCCGCCAGAAGGTTGTAATATGCCGCGTCCGTCAGGCCACGGCGCTTCGTAAAATGCGCGAGCAGGTCGAATGCCACTGCCGCAATAAACAGCGCGATGGGAAAATGAATGAGCACGACATGTTGTGCGTGCTTCGCCAGGAGCACGGTCCTGAGATCGAACGGGTTTACCATTGGCCTGCCTTTTCTAAAGTGGGCGGAGGTTGCTCGGAGACAATTGCTGCCTCTGCGGCCTCCGCCGCCCTATATCGGTTTTGTCCAGGACCATTGCTCATCCTCAATAGCCCGAGGACTGATCTTGCTGGGGCTGGCGAACCGCTGGCTTTGAGACCACCCATAATCCTTCGCCATTCAAGACATAAATAAAATCTCGCTCGTCCTGAAGCCACTTCACCACTCCCGAGAATCTTTGTACGACTCGCGGAGTGGGCGGATTCGACAGATCCCACAGCACAAGATCGTCATTGGAGGCGCTCCGGCGCATGGGTAGAGCGCCAGTCTCTGCAATGATCGCCAAATCTCCCGTCACGTTCATCCTGCTCGTCACGTCCGAGTCCGGCCACGGGATCACTGCAACGGCTTTCGGTTGAGCCGGCGTGCTGACATCAATAATCGAGATCCCTTGGTCTTTTGAGTGCTGCACGTAGAGGTAGTACTTTTCGTTTCCTCTTTTCTGCATCGCCATGTCGACATCCAACAATCCAGTGAATGAAATGTGTGCGACCACCCGGGCCTGGGTCTCAAACGCTTTCACTCGGTGATCCTTAGCCGCTGCTCCTCCAGCTCCAAGCAACACAGTGGTGAGAAGCGCCAAGGCCGTCGAATTGAATTTGACCAACCTGCCAATAAGTTTTTTCATCGTCCGCCTCCCGCGAATGAGTTTCATTGCGGATAACGTGCTTTCTGGGTTTTTATTCCGTGTCACTCGCACAATTCGTGGACTGGCGCGAGAACTCAATTCCAGTTCCGTGGAATATCGGCCATAAGTAACGCTTCCAACCCATCCCCAAATAAAGTTTTTTGAAGGGAATAAATCCAGCGCGCGGATGTTTTACTATGTGGACGTGTCAGGAGCCACTCTTCAACCCGACTCGTTCGAGGAACTGGCCATGCCTCTCTTCGATCAGTTGTACAACTTCGCGCATTGGCTCACACAGAATCGCGAAGAGGCTGAAGACTTGGTTCAGGAAACCTACGCTAAGGCGTTGAAAGGGTTCTCGTCCTTCCGATTAGGGACTAATTTCCGTGCGTGGATGTATCGCATCCTGCGTAACACGTTCTTGACCTCGCGCACCGGATTGAAAGTGACAATGACTGTACCGCTCGATCTCGAAGAGGACGGAACTGAAATAGCGGTTGAGCGCGACACGCCAGAAACGCTTCTATTTGCACGCTCCAACAGCGATCTGCTGCAGCGCGCGATCGATGAACTACCGGTCCATTTCCGGGAGATCCTCCTGCTTTGTGAAGTAGAGGAGATGTCGTATCAGGAAATTGCCGAAACGCTTTCAGTTCCTATCGGCACGGTGATGTCGCGTTTATCGCGGGCGAGAAAAACCTTACGCGAACGTCTGCGACCGCAGTTGCAAGAAGAAGCGGGTGCAGCGGCGATGGCAAGGGAGACGAACCATGGTTTGTGAGTCTTGGAAGGCAAAACTCGACACCTATCTCGACGGTGAAGTTCCCGAACAGGAGATGCGCACCTTCGACGCTCACGTGCGCAACTGCCCATCTTGCTCGGCAGATGCTCTTGCGCGCGTACAAATGAAGCGCGCGATTCAAGTCGCTGGAAGACGGTTCACTCCCAGGGCTGAGTTCCGCAAACGGATGCAACAGAGCATAGCAGCCAAACCGCATCGCAGTTTCCGCCTGGGATGGCTGTTAGCTGCCACGGCAGCCGTTATTCTGGTGGCCGGGACATTAACTTCAACGTATCTGGGAACTCGAACTGGCAGAGACGGGGTTTTCAGCGAGATTGCTGACTTGCACGTAGAGACACTGGCCAGTTCATCGCCCGTGGATGTGATTTCTACGGATCGGCACACGGTGAAGCCCTGGTTCCAGGGAAAGATCCCTTTCGCGTTCAACTTGCCGGAACTTCAGAACTCCGAATTCTCTCTGCTTGGCGGCCGGATGACCTATCTTAATCAAACACCAGGCGCGCACTTGATCTACGATGTGCGCAAGCACCATATTTCTGTGTTCGTGTTTCAGGAACGGTCGTTGCCAGCCAGGGTGGACGAGAATTCTCTCTCGCCTAAGAAACTGCCATTCAATCTGGAAACATGGAGCCAAGGCGGGCTTCGCTATTTTGTGATCGGTGACACTAGCCCTGCGGATATCGATAGCCTTGCGAAATTGTTTAAAGCTGCGTCATAGATTTAACCCCTTTTGTCGATACTCTCTGATCAACACCTCGACCCTTTCGGGCATCAAACGTTCTCATAAATTCCGGCGTTTGAGGCTTTGAAATCCTGCTCGACCGAAAGGCCCAGATCGATTCTCGCTTGGCCTGGATCCACGGCTATATGCGTTTATGCGTATTGGTTTTACTCTTTTCTGCGACGCTTACCCGGGCCCAATCGGGAGACCAGGGCGCACCCCTCTATGAGGGCCAGAATGTTGGAGCGGTCGATCTTGTCGGCAATCCCCACCGCGACTTGGAACCCCTTCGCGGAGTGGCCTTGCAGAAAGCGGGCCAGCCTTACTCCCAGGCCAAAGTTGACGCCAGCATCCGGGCGTTGCAAGAAGCAGGAGCCTTTCCCAAGGTCACGGTAACTGTTGTCCCAGACTTGTCAGGAGTGCGAATGAGTTTTCTGCTCGAGCCTGCCTACTACCTCGGCATAGTTGATTTTCCGGGCGCCACCAAAACCTTTCCATACACGCGATTGCTGCAGGTCGCTAACCTTCCCGACGAGGATCCCTATGACCCGGCTCGCGTCGCCCTCGCGCAGCAAGCTGTGCAGGAATTCCTCAATCGCAACGGCTATTTTCGGGCAACGATTCAAACCGGCATTCGGATTGACGATTCTCACCAACTGGTCAATGTCAGTTTCACCGTCAAACTCGGGAAGCAAGCCAAAATCGCCGGAGTCAGCATTCAAGGGTCGGACGCGGGTGAAGCCTCCCGCCTGCTCCATTCCACCCGCACGCTGCGCGCCCGTCTCACCGGAGGACTGCTCAAACCTGGCAAACCTTACACCCCGGAACGCATGAAAGCGGCTGTGGCCCTGATCAAGGCGAAACTCTCGCAGGAAGATCGCCTGGCCAGCAGCGTAAAGCAGAATCCGCCGGCATATGATCCCGCAACGAACCGCGTTGACGTCTCTTTCAAAGTGGACCTGGGTCCCATCGTCACCGTCCGCACCACAGGGTCCAAGCTTTCGCTTCTACCTTTTCTCTCCGGACGGACGATGAAAAAGCTAATCCCCATCTACTCTGAACGAGCCATCGACCGCGACTTGGTCGACGAAGGACAGCAGAATCTGATCAACTACTTCCAGAAGAAGGGATATTTCGATGTCGAAGTTAAGATCAATTTCACCCGCCAGCCCGATCAGGTTCTCATCGTCTACGACATCGACCGCGGCAAGAAGCACAAAGTTAACCGCATTCTATTCGAGGGGAACCATGAGATTTCCGCTACCGATCTATCTGCCCAGGTCGTGATCAAGAAGGCTCACATCTGGAACCACGGCAGTATCAGCCAGAAACTCTTGAAGCAGAGTGTCTCAAATCTGGAAGCGCTTTACCGTGACAAGGGTTATGAAGACGTCAAGATCACTTCGCGGGTCATCGACCACGAACCGACACTCGACGTCGCATTCGAAATCAAAGAGGGTTCACAGACCGTCATCGGAGATGTGAGTGTGGCCGGCAACGAACACGTTCCCCAAGATCAACTCACGCCTTCCAAGCGGCTCGCATTACGTTCAGGCGACCCTTACTCTCCCCGTCTTCTCCTGGAAGATCGTAACCGCATCTCCGCCACCTATTTGAATCGTGGGTATCTCAACGCGGAAGTAAAAGCCAACGCGAGACGTCACGCCGACGCTCCGCATCGCGTCGACGTGGTCTACTCCGTCGCTGAACATCAACTCGTCCGCGTCAGCGAAGTTCTTTACCTTGGAGAACGGCGGACTCGGCGTTCCCTCATCCAAAAGACGGCACAACTACCCGTGGAAGCCCCCATGCAAAAGGGCCAGATGCTCGCTGCGGAGACTCGACTCTACGACTTGAACATTTTCGACTGGTCGAGCGTGGGACCCCGAAAACCCATTACCGATCAGGACGAGGAGAGTGCGCTGGTCAAAGTGCATGAGATGAAACGCAATGAGATCATCTATGGCTTTGGCTTCGAAGTGTCTCATCGCGGTGGCAACGTTCCTTCCGGCACCGTCGCCGTACCGGGCTTGCCCCCAATCAATCTTGGAGGCAATAAGATTGCACCCAGCCAGTCCACTTTTGCCAGTCCCCGCGGCTCAATCGAATTCAACCGTCGCAACATGCGCGGGCTCGGTGAAACCGTGAGCGCAACGATTCTGCTCTCGCGCCTCGATCAGCGCGTCCTCACCACTTACACGCAACCGCATTTCATCGGCTCGCAATGGAGTTCGCTGACCAGTTTCTCCATTGAGCGCACTACCGACAATCCTCTGTTCGCCGCCGGACTGGGTGACCTTTCCTTCCAGGTTGAGCGCCTTCTTAGTCGCAAAAACAATACACGCCTGCAGATTCGCTATGACTTCAACAAGACCTTGCTCTCGCACTTACTGGTCCCTGAACTTGTTCTGCAACAGGACCGCAATGTTCGGCTCTCCACTTTTTCCGGCACTCTGATTCGCGATACCCGCGACAAGCCCCTTGATGCACACCGTGGCATATTCGGAACCCTCAACCTCGGGATTACTCCTACCGCAATCGGTTCCAGCGCCAACTTTGTCCGGCTTTTCGGACAGTTCGCCACGTACACACCAGTGCATTCCGTCGTCTTCGCCAATAGTATTCGCCTAGGCCTGGCGAAACCCTTTGCGGAAAGTTTTGTTCCTACGAGCCAGCTCTATTTTTCTGGAGGAGGCACTTCGCTCCGCAGCTTTCCCATCGATGAAGCCGGTCCGCAGCGCATCGTTCCCTTTTGCAGCGGTCTGCAAAACCAGACAGGATGCGTCAACGTCACCGTTCCCGTAGGCGGACGCGAGCTTTTCATCCTGAATTCGGAAATACGTTTTCCTCTGCGCATTATGAAAGCACTCGGCGGCGTCATTTTCTATGACGGAGGTAACGTTTATAGCGCCATCAATTTGCGCAACACGTTCAACAACTACACCAACACTGTAGGATTCGGTCTCCGCTATTCAACCCCAATCGGCCCGATCAGAATCGACGTGGGCCACAACCTAAATCCCGTTCCCGGCATCAACCCAACGCAGTATTACATCACCTTGGGGCAGGCTTTTTAGGAGACTTCATGCAGTCGCGCAGAATTGTTGGATGGACGCTCGCCACTCTTGTTCTATTCATCGCAGTCGTGGGCATCGGTGGATATTTGTATTTGAGAAGTAGCGCCTTCCAGCAATACGCTTTGCGCAAGATTGTAGAGACAACCCAAGAGGCCACCGGCGGGAGAACTGAGATCCGCGCCCTCGATTTCAACCTTTCCACGCTGACCGCTCATCTTTACAACATAACCGTGCGTGGTACGGAATCTCCCGCGCAGCCCCCGCTTCTGCAGATCGAGAAATTGACCGTCGGCCTCAAGATTCAATCAGCCCTTCACCGAAAAGTAAGCCTAAAGGAACTCATCGTCCAGCATCCGGTTGTGAATGTGCGGGTTGACAATGCAGGCCGCAGCAATCTGCCCACGGCTCCTCCCAATCACAATAGTTCGCACTCCAGCGTCTTCGATCTTGCCGTCCAGCACGCGCAGGTAATCCAGGGCGAAGTCAGCTACAACGACAAAAAGACTCCGCTCGATGCCGACCTTTATGACTTGGGAACAGACATCTATTTTGACCGCCTTGCGACTCGCTATGCCGGATCCATTTCTTACGACAACGGCCACTTGCGTTACGGGAAATATGCCGCCCTGCCTCACAGCTTTCGGGCGAAGTTCGGCGCCACGCCCGCGCTGTTTTCGATTGA
>JAUTWY010000148.1 GCA_030838305.1 Acidobacteriaceae bacterium | reverse complement strand
TCGAGCTCGATGCGCTGGTAAAACTCAACCAGCGTACTTTTTGAAGTGGTCAAGCGCAACCTGCGTATATTGGCCAACCTCGATCAGGTAGCCGTCTGGATCGCGCATGTAGCAACGCCATTCCCAGCCATGGTTGTCGAGCGGCTCAGTGAGAAATAGCGCGCCGTTGTCGCGCCATTGTTTGTAAGAGGCCCAGATGTCCGCGACACGTAGATTGAGGAAACTGTTCATTTTGTTCCAGATTCGGAGGGGTTTCGAGGATGACCTCGGGCTTGTCGGGCGTCGGACCGCCACCGGAATTGAGAACGATCCAGGAGTTTGCGAGCTTGATATAGCAAGGATTCTCCGGCTTGATCACTTTCCCGCCAAGAATGCGGACGTAGAAGTCCTTCGATTTCTCCTGATTCCTCACTGTGAAGAAATGCGTGACGAAGAAGCCTTCGCCTGCAACCGGCGCATCAGGAAGATTCATGCGGTTGCCTCCCTTTGTTGATTAATTTCTGGAAATTCGCGGATTTGCCGACCACGCGCCGCCTAGGATGTGCAGGGAGCGAACGACATTTCTACGTCAGTTTCCGTCAGCCGTTCGTGGATGTGGTCTCCGTCGATGTAATCTCATACTTGAAGTTATCCGGATCGAGACTGTCGAGTCGTCCTTCGGTCGTTTCCGCGTGCGGATACATGAGGAAACCGATTGGCGCGCCGTTCGACCCGGGCAGAGCGACATCGTGCGCGAAGTTGTACGCCATCCAGTTCATTTCCCAGGACCCGAATAGCCGCGCGCGGGCGTTCTTGACCATGTCATTCTCCAGCAGTCGATTTCCAGGCGGCTCCTCGAGCACGACCTTCCGCACGTCTGCAGGATCTAAAGGTATCCAGCCGTAGTCACCAAGGTAAACCTCTGCGCGGCAGTGTTGCGCTTTCGTCACGTTTTCGGACGAAGCACCGAGGCTCTTGTATCCGAGCTCGGACTTGGCGACGCGGATGCCATAAACGTCTCGCGCGGGGAGGCCCGCTGCGCGCGCCAGCCCAACATACAGTGCGTTTAGGTCCGCGCACTTCCCGCCCAGATCTTTAGACTCCAGCATGAAGCGAATGTCGCCGACGCCGCAGCCGCGGGTTTTTGGATTCCGAAAGGTGTTGTCAACAATCCATTCGTAGATGGCACGCGCTTTCTCAACATCCGTCTTCGCGCCCTTCGTGATTTCGCTCGCCGTTGCTTTCACGATACCGTCGGTCGGCAGGAGCTTGGTCGGCCGCAAAAAGTGCGCCAATTCCTCGCGGTTCGCTTTTGGTGCTTTGCTGGGCGCGGAGAGATCGACCGCATAGTTTTTGGTCGCGACTCGGCTTGTGAGGTTGAGGATCGGCCTTACGCCGGATGGAAATTCCGCGGCGATGATTCCAAGCGCGTCGTCCTTGCTTTCGACCATCGTGGCGGTTCCGCCCTCGCAACTGAAGGTATTCGCGAGCGTCTTTTGAAATGGCGTTTCACCAATGAGTGCCGCCGGCAACCATACGCGCGTGTTCCCGGAAGTTTTCAGGACTTCAACGCGGGTCGTCACTTGAAATGTGCGCCAACGGTCAGGGGTTGTAACCTCTGAAAACAGGCGCCCAGCGTTCGCGAACGCGAGGCTTACGGACACAATGCCACCTGACTGCAAGAAATTACGACGATTCATGCCCAATCCCTCCTTCCCGCTGCAGAATTCTCCTTGGCTTCTCTGCTGGGTGATAACGTACACCCGACACTCGCCGTATACAATGTACGAGCCGGTTCTTGGATATAGCGGGCTTCCGCGCCTCCAATAGAATCCGAAAGCCGAAACCTGGCGTCTCTCCGATCCCATTGCCAACACTTTTGATCTGCCACTCTGACCCTTTGGTTTCGTTCTGGACATCGGGCGTTGAGTGTTTCGCATAGGGCAACGAAGGTGTTAGTGTTCTGAGATATTATTTGCCGTCACGAGTTTCGCTCAATGCTGAGTACGACCAAATTTTCGAACTGGGGCTCAAGCTCGGCAGGCGACCGGAGTTTGCGGCAAGTCTCCCGCTACACTCAATGCCCGACACGTTGCGCAGGTTCGGTGACGGAGGGTGGCGTATGAGCGATGTCACAATCCAGTGTTCATCGGCCACATCACACGTCGTGCCACCTGATGGTGGTATTTCGCTAGGCCTCGGGCTGACCAACGAGTGCAATCTTTCTTGTGCCTTCTGCTACCGCGATCCAACTCGCGCGGACAGGCTCTCTCTCGATCAAGTAAAGGCAGTTATGGAAAGGCTTCCTGTTCGCTCCGTGAATCTGGGCACCGGCGAGAACGGCATGCATCCAGATTTTAAGGCAATGCTGGCCTACCTGCGCACACAACCCGCCACGCTCACCATCACTTCCAACGGCCACAGCGTTGCTGTTCTGGAAGACAACGAATTGCGCGCCTTCCACGACATCGAGTTCTCTCTCGATTACGCAACCCAAGCGGAACAGGATGCCCAACGCGGCCTAGGTAACTGGGAACTGATTCAACAACAGGCGGAGCGTTGTGTGTTTCTGGGTATACCCGTGACGATTGTCGCGGTCATGATGAAGGCGAACTACCTGCGTCTGGCGGATGTCGCGCGAGTAGCCAAACAATTTGGCGCTCCCTTACGAGTTAATGTGTATCAGACGGTGCGATCTGATATTTATGCGCTGACCTACGAGGAGTATTGGGCGGGGTTCCGTGGCCTCTTTGCGGCGACCGATGTGATCGCTATTGGCGAGCCACTGGTTCGAGCCATCGTGGGCCTCCCACCGCCAAGAGGAGGATGTGGAGTTGACACCGTTCGAGTAACGCCGCGAGCCACCACACAACCCTGCGTTTATTGGCCCGGAGCGGGCGAGCCGCTTTCGGATTTGATCTCTGTGGGGCCCGACATTCTGAACTCCGCACCCTTCGAGCAGGCACGGACACTTCCCGAATTCTGCGAGCCTTGCGAGTTTCGAGGCTCGTGCCATGGAGGATGTGCTGGACGAAGACGCTTGCAAGGTACGCTGCTACGGCCCGATTCTTATTGTCCAATTATTCACGGGGAGCGGCCAAAGCTGGAGGTCCGAATGGCGGCCAACCGCGATCTGCCGAAGCTTAGAAGTTCCTGCACAACGGTAGTGATTGCCAGAGACTGATTTGTGAAGCTCCGTGCAGGGACAATTCGGTGGCCGTTTTTGCGAACGAAATCCGCCACGCACGGCGATGTCGCGACGAGCCGGGCGGAGTAACACTCAGTTCAAACAGTTTCTCGACCCAGGGGGATTACAGGGAGGGAGCCACTATGATGAATCCAGACCCAGCTTTAAATGACACGCGCCGAGTGGTCCACGAACGGTACGCGGGCATCGGGCTGGCAATAGTGCGCTTAACGATTGGGGCGATGTTTGTGTGGGTCTTCTTCGAGAACCTGGGGAAGGGCGCTTATACTCCGCCGGGCTACGCAGGCGTGATCAACTACTACATCACGAGGAGTCACTCGCCGGCCGCGTGGAAGGCCATTCTGGGATTTATGGCAAGACACGCCGCCATGGCGGCTCCGATGCAAGCCATGACAGAGATCTCAATCGGAGTCCTGCTGGTCATCGGTCTGCTCACACGCCCGGTGGCTTTTGTGGCGTTCGGGTTCCTCACCAGCCTTTGGATCTCGGAGTGGGGCACCTCGTGGATCTGGGAACTGCTGGTCCCGCTACTCTCATCGCTTGCGCTTTCTGTCGGAAGCGCGGGCCGAACCTGGGGTGTCGACGGATGGCTGGCGCGACGCCGGCCGTCCTCTCCTTGGTGGTGATTTGAATCCAGGTCCACTGCGAGTGTCAGTCATCATTCCCACGCGCAACGAGGCGCAAGCCATTGCCCGCGTCATAGGCGATATTCCCGCCGATCTCGTCACTGAGGTCATCGTCGTTGACAACAACTCGACAGATGGGACGCCTGAGATTGCTGCACGTATGGGCGCCCGAGTTATGAACGAACCGCGCCGCGGTTATGGCCGGGCTTGCCTGACTGGGCTCGTGTCGACTAACGCGCCCGATGTTGTCGTATTCCTTGACGGTGACTACAGCGATCGGCCTGCTGAGCTTTCACGTCTCCTCGGTCCGATTGCCGAAGGTCGCGCCGACATTACCATCGGTTCGCGACTCGCGGGTCCGCGCATGACCGGCGCGCTTCCTTGGCACGCCCGGTTCGGTAATTGGCTTGCGGCGAGCTTGATCACGAACCTCTACGGATTGAAGATCAGCGACCTCGGTCCGTTCCGCGCTGCACGCGCCGATGTCCTCCGCGCAGTTGAACTTGAAGAGACCACTTACGGATGGGCCGTGGAATTAATCCTAAAGGCAGCCACCCAGGGTTTCCGCATCGTCGAGGTCCCGGTAAGCTATCATCCACGGATTGGGAAGTCGAAGATCAGCGGCACATTCAGAGGCACTGTTGGAGCGACGTGGTTCATTCTGAGCCGGATCGCGCGCTACTATTTCCGCCGACGAAAAAACAGCATGCCACGGTCGGCGTGAAATCCCACGCAGCAATACTTATGAAACCTCGAACGGACGACGACGACTTTCGATGACGATAGCGAATCGCACATTAGTCATCATGGCCAAAGCACCCAGACTGGGCTCGGTGAAGACCAGGTTGGCTGAGAGTCTTTCTATGCAAGCGGTCACCGAGTTATACCGATGCCTTCTAAACGACACAATAACTCTAACGCAGGCACTCGATCATGTGGAAATTGCCGTTATGTGTCCCCCGTCCGACGTTGACGACCTGTCGCGCGCGGTAGCCAAAACAGTGCGCATCGTGCCTCAGACGGGCCAAGGTCTCGCCGCAGGCCTTGCCTCCGTGTTCAATCACTTTGCAACCTCTGGCCAGCAGCGGGTCATTGCTTTCAACAGCGACAGCCCGCACCTGCCGGCAGCAACACTGGAGACCGCGTTCGACGCACTCGAAGCCTGCGACCTCGTTGTGGGACCCACGCACGACGGAGGCTATTATCTTGTTGGTGCGAGGGCGTCCCATTCAGATTTGTTCGCCAATGATGGGATGGGAACAGCAAATGCGCTTGAGGCACTGTTGATGCGCGCCCGAGCACTAGGGCTTTCGGTACATTTGACCGATCCGTTCTACGACATCGACGTGAAGGGCGACTTGACTCGGCTTTCCGCAGAACTGCGGCTCGCTCCGGCTAGGGCGCCACGAACGGCGGTCTGGCTGAAACAGTGGGCACAGGCGGTGGCACTGTTGCGGACAGGCACGGCAGACTTGTGAAGCTCGCGCCATCCCGCAGGCTGTACGCGTTCGGCGCCACCTTGCTTATAGCGCTGACGATCTGCTCACGCAAGCTCAGCAGCATGGGCGACCTGTCCTTCATCATTCCGCTGGCAGTTGCTGGCATCGCGTATCTCCTCGCGATACGCGAGTTCTTCTCCACGCCGACATTCCCGCGCCGCGTCATTGTCATCGGCCTCGTGTTTGCTGCTCTGTGGCATCTTCCTTTTCTACTAATGCCGCCGGGTTCAGACGATGATATTCATCGATATATTTGGGATGGCCGCGTGCAGCGGCTCGGCTATAACCCTTATATTGTCGTTCCCAGCGACCCTTTGCTCAGCGGGTTGCACACACCCGAGACCCGCACGCTGAACAACCCGGATGTACCGAGCCCATATCCAGCGGGCGCTCAACTTTTCTTCCGCGCCATAACTGCGATTCATGAGTCTATCTTTGCGCTGAAAGTAGCATTTGTAGTTTGCGATTTGGCGATCGTTTTCGTTTTGCTCGATGTTTTGCATCGAAGTCGGCAAGAGGCGC
>JAUTWY010000117.1 GCA_030838305.1 Acidobacteriaceae bacterium | reverse complement strand
GACCCGTGGGACGCGTGGACACTGGAATGGTCCATCAGTTCGCCGCCGCCTGCGTATAACTTTGCGACCGTTCCGACAGTCGCCAGCCGGCGCCCCTTGTGGGACTTGAAGCATCCTGAAGATCCCGATAGCCGCTATGAGTGAAGGCGAAATCATATGAGCGCAGTGACAACTTCATTTCCGAACACAGCAGCCGAGTGGCGTTTGTCATCTCGCGGGAAGGTCGCGATGGCCGGCCTCATCGTTGCCGAATCGGCGATCTTCACGATCTTCGTTGTTGCCTATCTCTTTTACTTGGGGAAAAGTCTGACGGGGCCGACACCGCGCGAGGTCCTTGAAACCCCGATCTTCTACACGATTTGCTTGTTGTCCAGCAGCTTGACCATTCACTTGGCGGCGAAGTTTCTGGCACGCGGCATTGGATTTGCATTCCTTGGATTCTGGCTGCTCACCATTGCACTGGGTGGCTTATTCCTCTATGGCACAGCGGAGGAATGGCACCGGTTGATCTACGAACACGGGTTGACGATCTCGACCAACCTGTTTGGGACAACATATTACTCGCTAGTCGGGCTACACGGGTTTCACGTCACCGCAGGTCTTGTCATGCTGGTGACGGTTGCGGTGTTCGGACTCAGTGGCCGCGTGGGAGTGAAGCAGTCTGGCCACATCGAAGTGCTCTCGATGTACTGGCATTTCGTCGATGCCGTGTGGGTTGTGGTTTTTACCGTAGTTTACGTTCTCGGCCGCTGAGGGAGACATGGCGACAGTATTGACAACGGAGCAATTGAACGAAACATGCCGGACTCCCCGCGAGATCGAGGTGCCCGCGCCAACAGCGTGGCCTTTCATCCTGGCGTTTGGGGCGACCCTCCTGTTCGCGGGACTGGTGACGAGCATGTCGGTGACTGTTCTTGGTGCAGCCCTCGCGTTGGCGGGCTGCGTCGGATGGTTTCGCGCCGTCTTTCCGCATGCGCACGAAGAAACTGTCGCAGGAGTTCCCGAAGACATTCGCTTTACTACCGATCGCCGTGTTGTGGAACGAATTCCAGTCCTGCCGGATCAACTGCGAGCGTGGCTCCCAGTGCGCACCTATCCGATCTCCTCGGGGCTGAAGGGCGGATTGGCGGGCAGCGTCGCGATGGCCCTGTTGGCCTGTGCTTACGGCGTTCTGAAGGCCGGCAGCATCTGGTATCCCATCAATCTACTCGCCGCAGTTGTCTATCGGGAATCCCTACGACTCGGGCCCGCACAGCTGTATTCATTTCATGCTGATGCGTTTGCGATTGCTTTTGTTCTGCATGGCCTGGTATCGATATTTGTTGGGCTGCTCTACGGCGCGATGCTTCCCATGTTCCCGCGCCGTCCGATTGTGCTTGGTGGACTAATCGCCCCGGCGCTGTGGTCGGGGCTACTGTACACAATTCTCGGGCTGCTGAATCCACTGCTCGCCAGCCATATTGATTGGTTCTGGTTCGTTGCATCGCAAGTGGCTTTTGGAATTGTGGCAGGCCTCGTAGTTGTGCGCCAGGAGAGGATTCCTACGCGCGAAAATGTTTCGTTTGTTCTGCGGGCTGGAATCGAAGCTCCGGGAACGATTCCACCACGAGAGAGCGGAGAGAAGCGCCGATGAGCCGGATCGCGTATCTGTCTGCATTGGCCGTTCTCCCCCTTGTACTGCTCTCGGCTTGCAGCACTCAAAACGGTCAACCTCAGAAGGGTACGGAGCCAGTGGCGCCGAACCAGGTTGTGGACTTCGGCACTCTCTACGCACAGAACTGCGCCGCCTGTCATGGCTCGGAAGGGCGTGGAGGAGCGTCGATTGCCCTTGCCAATCCGGTGTATCTCGCCATTGTCGATGAAAACGCGGTGCACAACGTTGTTGCCAACGGCGTCCGTGGAACATCAATGCCGGCGTTCGCGCAAAGTGCCGGAGGATTGCTGACGGACGAGCAGATTAACGTGATTACGAGCGGAATATTTTCACGTTGGGAACGCAAGGGAATTCTCGACGGAGCCAATCCACCTTCATACGCTGCAAAAACGACAGGGGATGCCGCACGTGGTGAGATCGCGTTCGGAACATATTGCGCATCCTGCCACGGACCTGAAGGTCATGGTGGATCCAAAGGCAGTGCCATCAGGAACGATTCGTTTCTCGCGCTGGTCAGCGATCAGGGACTACGCACGATCGTGATCACGGGCAGACCAGACTTGCGGGCACCCGACTGGCGTGGAAACGTTGCCGGAAAGCCCATGTCCGACCAGGAAATCACGGACGTAGTTGCCTGGCTGGCGTCGCGCCGCGTGCAGAGCCCCGGTCAGCCTTATTCCGCTTCGAATTCTGCGCAGCACCATCTTTCGGAGCACTTGGAGCAATGAAAATGACGACTAAGCCTGTGATTGCCCCGTCCACTGAGGATACGCTTTCCCGGCGCGGCTTCTTCATGAAGCTGGGAATCCTGTTCAACGGAGTCGCGGCGATGGTGGTCGCGGTACCGATTGTGCGCTTTCTTCTTTCATCTGTAGCTCGTGGTCAAGAGAAAGGGTACCTGTCATGGGTGCGCCTGGGCGACGTCACCAACTTTCCGGAAGGCGAGACGCGGATGGCTACTTTTCGCAGTCCATTCGTGATGCCGACAGATGGAAAGACCGTAGACACCGCATGCTGGGTACGGCACATCTCGGGTGATCAATTCCAGGTGTTTGCGATCAACTGCGCTCATCTTGGTTGCCCTGTCCGCTGGTTTACCCAATCCGGTCTGTTCATGTGTCCTTGTCATGGCGGCGCGTATTACCGCGACGGGTCGCGTGCATCAGGCCCGCCGGAACGCGGACTCTTCGAGTATCCATACAGAATCGAAAACGGTGTGCTCACGATCAATGCTGGACAGTTGCCAACACCCGGCGACCCAGTGGCACGTCTGTCATCGGAGAAGCCGCCATGCGCGTGATCAGGAAAATTGGCGAATGGTTCGACCACCGCTTGCAGCTCGCCGCACCGATTCGCGAGGCCGTCGAACATCCTGTGCCGCGAAATACGGCGAGCTGGTTCTACGTGTTCGGCAGCGCCGCACTCACAGTCTTTCTGCTGCAACTGGTGACCGGAATCCTACTGGCGCTCATTTATGTACCCTCGGCGGGCGAAGCCTGGAGCAGTCTGCAGGCCCTGAATCATCAGGTGACGCTTGGATGGTTCATCCGCGCCATGCATGGATGGGGCTCCAACTTCATGGTAGCCATCGTCCTTATTCATATGGCGCAGGTATTTCTGTTCGGAGCCCACAAATATCCCCGCGAACTGACCTGGATCATCGGCGTTTTTATCTTATTGATGACTCTCGGCATGGCGTTCACCGGTCAAGTCCTGCGTTTCGATCAGGACGCTTACTGGGGATTAGGAATCGGAGCCTCGATTGCGAGCCGCGTCCCGATTCTCGGTCCTGCGGTCGTGAAACTGATGCTGGGGGGGCCCATCATCGCCGGCGCGACTCTATCCCGGTTCTTCGCACTGCACGTCTTCGTAATTCCTGGAATGCTGATCGCTTTCGTTTCTCTTCATGTCTTGATGGTGCTGAAGCTGGGGATCAACGAATGGCCGATGCCGGGACGCATCGTAAGACGAGCGACCTATGAGGCCGAATATCACGCATTGACCAAGAGCGAGGGCGCCCCTTTCTTTCCGTATGCGATTTGGAAGGACATGTTCTTCGCGGCATTCATCATCCTGGCAGTTGCTGCTTGCGCGTATTACTTGGGACCGTTTGGGCCGACCGGGCAGCCTGATCCGACAATCATCCAGACTGCGCCCAAACCAGACTACTTCTTCCTCTGGCTCTATGCTCTGCTTTCACTTCTTCCTCCATCGCTTGAGACGCCATTCCTTCTCATCGGGCCGGTCTTAGTAATTATCGGATTGATTCTTCTGCCGTTTCTTTCCGGAGAAGGAGAAAAGAGCTGGAAGCGCAGACCCATTGCGGTTGTCACAGTGCTCATGATCGCAATCACGCTCGGAACCTTTACTCGCATGGCCCAGTTCACGCCGTGGAGTCCACACATGAACGCCTGGAGCGGCGATCCAGTGCCTGACCGATACATTCATGGAACGACCGCGCTCGAGCGGCAGGGCGCGCTCGTGTTTCAGGTCAAGCAGTGCCGCAACTGCCATTCCCTTGGAGAATTGGGTGGCCAAAGAGGACCGGCCCTCGACAGTGCCGCGG
>JAUTWY010000074.1 GCA_030838305.1 Acidobacteriaceae bacterium | reverse complement strand
CTATAAACTTACGGACCTGGGAGATCCCGATGAAAGATCTGAGCATCGCGCTGGACAACCGGCCGGGTTCGTTAGCCGCGATGGGCGACGCTCTCGGCCGCGACGGCATCAGCATCGAAGGCGGTGGAGTATGGGTTGTCAATGGCCAGGCAGGCGCGCATTTCCTCTTCGAAGATGGAGCTCATGCTCGAAGCGCGCTGGAAGCGGCTGGCATCAAAGTGTTGGACGAGCGTGACGTACTCATCCAACGACTGAACCAGACCGAGCCCGGTCAACTCGGCAAGCTCGCGCTCCAAATGGCTCAGGCCGGCGTCAACATCGAAGTGCTTTACAGCGATCACAATCACCAGTTGATCTTGGTCGTAGACGATATGAAAAGAGGCCGCGCGGTCTCCGAGGCGTGGACTCGCGCACAAGCGGAAGGCTCCAGATGAAACAGCACAACTATGAAGTTCAAGTGAAGTGGACCGGCAATACCGGCGAAGGCACGAAGACTTACCGGGGCTATGGCCGGGATCACACGATCACCGCAGAAGGCAAACCTCAAATTCTGGGATCAAGCGACCCCAGCTTTCGTGGCGATCCATCGCGCTACAATCCGGAAGATCTCCTGGTCGCGAGTCTTTCCGCCTGCCATATGCTTTCCTATCTGCATCTTTGCGCCGTGAACCACATCACTGTTCTGGATTACGGTGACGCTGCCCATGGCTTGATGGAAGAAAATAGCGACGGTTCCGCGCAATTCAGCCGGGTGACCCTCCGGCCAAGGGTCGCGATCTCGCCCGGCGATGATCAAGCCAAAGCTCTCGCTCTTCACACCGAGGCTCATCATTTGTGCTTCATTGCCCGCTCGGTCAACTTTCCTGTCGATGTCACCCCAACCATCACGGAAGTAGCGGCTACACCTGTGTAGTTCGGTTAGAACTCCTTCGATCCCTCTCCTCGCGCTACACTTTCTCTCATGCCCGGGAAGCGCAGTTTCGAGGATCAACTCGCGGCCCTGGACGCGTTGCGCCAACTCGCGCCGGAAGCCTGCATCGACCCTCTGCGCAAAGCTCTGACGCATCGCAGCAACTTCGTCGTCGCGAAAGCTGCCGACCTAATCCGGCAATTTCAACTGACCCAATTGATTCCTGAACTCCTCGCCCCTTTTGATCGCTTCTTTGAAGACCCCGTCAAGACCGATCCTCAATGCTGGGCCAAGACAGCTCTGAGCCGCGCCCTCGCTGCATTCGAGCATCAGGACCCGGCGGTCTTTCTTCGCGGCATGCGCCACATTCAGCTCGAACCAGTTTGGGGAGGCACTTCCGACTCCGCCGGAACTCTGCGCGCAACCTGCGCTCTGGCCCTTGTGCAATGCCGCAGCCTGACGGAAGGCGACTTGTTGGCACATCTTATCGAACGGTTGAACGATCCAGATAAGGTCGTCCGTGCGGAGATCGTTCGCGCCATCGAACAGATTGGATCCTGTTCCGCTTCGCTTTTGCTCAGACTCAGGGCGGTTCTGGGTTCCGACGAGCCCGAAGTTCTCGGCGCTTGCTACAGCGGCATCCTTCGCATCGAAGGCGTACGCGCCATCCCCTGGGTCAGCCGCTTCCTCGCCTCATCCGACGATCCCGCCGCCGAAGCCGCCCTGGCCATTGCCGGCACACATTCTTCGCAAGGCTTTGAGGTGTTGCGAGAACGCTTCGCCAGGGAGGCCGACCCATGGTATTGTTCCGTACTGCTTTCGGCCATCGCTCTCACTCGCCAGGATGCCGCGCTGGAATTCCTGCTCGAGCTGGTTCGCACCGAATCGCTGCACGCCGATGGTGCCATCGAAGCCATTCTCCGTGCCATGCCTTCCGCAGACGTCACAACGCGATTGGAAGCGCTGGTAACCGGCAACCAGCGGCTGTCTCGCGCCTTTGCCAAAGCGTCCCCCAGCAAGTAACCCCGTGATCTTCGTGTCATTAGTGGTCCATTGTTTTGTTGGTGGATGGTTGACCGCTGAGAGCTGACAGCTGATAGCTGCCCTCCTCGAATGCTATATTGATCGACAGAGGACAACCGTGCCCCCTGACAAATTTCGCGTGGCCCTGGTGCAGATGTCGTGCGGCCCCGAGCCCGAAGAGAATCTTCAGAAAGCTCTCGAACGCGTGGCCGACGCCGCCGGACGCGGCGCTCACGTGGTCTGCCTCCCGGAACTGTTCCAGACCCAATATTTTTGCCAGCGCGAAGATCACTCTCTTTTTGATCTGGCCGAATCAATCCCCGGCCCTGCCAGCAACAAGCTCGCCGCCGCTGCACACCAGCATGGCGTCGTGCTGATTGCATCTTTGTTTGAGAAGCGCGCTCCCGGCATCTACCACAACACTGCCGCTATTTTCGATTCCGATGGATCTCTCCGCGGACTGTACCGCAAGATGCACATCCCAGACGATCCACTCTATTACGAAAAGTTTTACTTCACTCCTGGCGATCTCGGATTTCGCGCCCTCGACACCAGCGCCGGACGCCTCGGCACGCTCGTCTGCTGGGACCAGTGGTTTCCCGAGGGTGCCCGTCTTACCGCGCTGCAAGGCGCGTCTGTGCTGTTCTACCCCACCGCCATCGGTTGGCATCCGTCTGAGAAATCGGAGTTCGGGGTCGCACAACACGATGCCTGGCGAACCATCCAGCGCGCCCATGCCATCGCTAACGGCGTCTACGTCGCCAGCGTCAATCGTGTGGGTTTCGAAACCGGCAACGTCCGCGGCAAGTCTACCCCGGGCCATGGACTGGAATTCTGGGGCGGATCGTTTTTCTGCGATCCCTTTGGCCGCGTCGTCGCGGAAGCCTCGCACGACCGCGAAGAAATCCTCATGGGTGACGTTGACCTGAAGGCCCTCGAGGATATCCGCCGCAACTGGCCTTTTCTTCGCGACCGCCGCATCGACGCTTATGCCCCCATCTCCAGCCGTCTATTGGACTGATTAGAATGTACGTCACTACTATCGGTAAGCAAATGGATACGAGAGGTGAGCCCCTTCGAGTCGATGACCCCTGCTGGAACACGGGGGAGAGCACGAATTGACATACTTCGCGGACCTGAGTCCATATGGATACCGGGTGGTCGAAACTCGTTTCAATGAACGATTGCTAAACGTCGGATGGCTCGATGCGAGCGCTCCCTTTAGCAAAGGTCCGGTGGAGCATGATGTATTCGAAAGGTTATTCCGACGCTGTGAGAAACCCGTTAACCGCTGTCGGGGATTTCACCATTGCTTATATGGTTCTCTGGAGTCACCGCCCTCTCCGTGCTCCATTCCCGCTCCCTCGACCTTGGGGCCTTGGACCCTCGTTGTAGGAAACGGCGAGATAAGGGTGCCCGGTCAGAATGGAATTGTTTATGCGGCACCCACGCTCATCTGCCACTACGTCCAGAGGCATGGATATTGTCCGCCAGCCGAGTTCCTGGAGGTGCTGCGAAACTATGGCTAGACTGCGAGGTAGTGCCTTAGAGGAGGTCGTACCTACCTGCTACCGCATGCCCGCCGAATGGGACCCGCACGATGCCACCTGGCTCGCCTGGCCCCACTACCACGGCGACTGGCCGGGAAAGTTCGAGCCGATTCCGTGGGTTTACTGTGAGATCATCCGCAATCTTGCCCGGCATGAACGAGTCGAGTTAATCGTCAACCATGCTGGGGCAGAGCGGCAGGCGCGCAAGCTGCTCGACCGGGCAAATGCGCTTTCTGCAAACGTCCGCTTCCATCGCTGGCCCACAAATCGCGCCTGGCTTCGCGACTCCGGCTGCATCTTCTGCACGTGTGGCGCGGGTGCCTTCGCCCGCGAAAGCCAGCGGCACGACCTCCTCACGCTCAACTTCCGCTTCAACGCCTGGGCCAAATATTCCAACTGGCGCCTCGACGAAAAAATAGCCGCCCTGATGGCGAATGTCGCGCACGCTCAAGAAGTCCGTCCCATGCACCGGAACGTTCGCGTAGTTCTCGAAGGCGGATCCATCGACGTCAACGGACAAGGCACGGTCCTCACCACCGAAGAATGCTTGCTCAGCAAAGTGCAGCAGCGTAATCCAGGCATGTCGCGCAGAGACTACGAAAAGCTCTTCGCAGACTACCTGGGCGCACCAAACGTGATCTGGTTGGACAAAGGCATTGCCGGTGACGACACCCACGGCCACGTCGATGACCTCGCCCGCTTCGTCGCCCCCGACACCGTCGTCACCATGGTCGAGAACAATTCTCGAGATGTAAATCATCAGCCCTTACGCGCTAATCTTCGCCGGCTGCAGGCCGCGCGCGATCAGGCAGGCAAGCCGCTGAACATCATCGAACTTCCCATGCCCGCTCCTTTGGTGTTTGAGCAGCGGCGCCTTCCCGCCAGCTATGCGAATTTCTACATTGCGAACGGTGTCGTGCTGGTGCCAGTCTTCAACGATCCCAACGACCGCATCGCCCTGAACGCGCTGGCCGAACTGCTCCCTAATCGCGAGGTTGTATCCA
>JAUTWY010000036.1 GCA_030838305.1 Acidobacteriaceae bacterium | reverse complement strand
TCCGATCTGCGGCCGATGTAACTCGCGTGGCCCGCGATGTAGGTACGGAAGGCAAACTGGGCGGGCAGGCGCAGGTCCCGGGCGTGGCCGGAACGTGGAAGGATCTCACCGACAACGTGAACGTGATGGCGGCGAACCTGACGGAACAGGTACGCGGCATTGTGAAAGTTGTGACCGCCGTCGCCAACGGCGAACTCACCCGGAAGCTCACCGTGAACGCGAAGGGCGAAGTCGCTGCGCTCGCGGAGACCATCAATAACATGACCAACACGCTGGCTACGTTTGCCGATCAGGTTACGACGGTGGCGCGCGAAGTCGGCGTGGAAGGGCGGCTCGGCGGCCAAGCGAATGTACCCGGCGCTGCTGGCACATGGAAGGATCTGACCGGCAACGTCAACCTGCTGGCTGATAACTTGACCAACCAGGTGCGCGCCATTGCAGAGGTTGCCACTGCCGTTACCAAAGGCGACCTCACACGTTCGATTCAGGTGGAAGCAAGCGGCGAGGTTGCGGACTTGAAAGACAACCTCAATACCATGATCGATAACCTCCGCTTAACCACCGATCGCAACACCGAGCAAGACTGGCTGAAGACGAACCTGGCTCGCTTCACTGGAATGTTGCAGGGCCAACGCGATCTGGCAACCGTGGGACGCATGCTTCTGTCGGAACTTGCGCCTCTGGTCAGCGCGCAACAAGGCGTGATTTACCAGATGAGTGGTGAGGAATCGGCGGAGATGGTGTTGCTCTCGGCTTTCGCTGGGGATGGTGAGGATGGACATCTGCGTCGTTTGAAACTAGGCGAAGGTCTAGTGGGACAGTGCGCGGCGGAAAAACGGCGAATGCTGATTTCAGATTTGCCGGCAAATACAATCTCAATTCGCTCCGGTTTGTTCGAGGCTACCCCCCGAAATGTCATCGTGCTGCCCGTTTTGTTCGAGGATCGCGTCAAAGCGGTTATCGAACTGGCTTCGCTCAGCAGCTTCACTACCTCGCAACTGGCGTTCCTTGAACAACTGACGGCCAGCATTGGCATCGTGCTGAACAGTATCGAAGCCACCATGCAGACGGAAGGCCTGTTAAAGCAATCGCAACAATTGGCTACCGAACTTCAGGTGCAGCAAAAAGAATTGCAACAGACCAACGAGCAACTGGCGCAGAAAGCGCAGCAGCTCGCCGAACAAAACGTCGAGGTCGAACGCAAGAACCAGGAAATTGAGCAGGCGCGGCGCGCTCTGGAAGACAAGGCCAAGGAATTGGCTCTGACTTCAAAATACAAGTCTGAATTCCTGGCGAACATGTCGCACGAGTTGCGAACTCCGCTCAATAGCATTCTGGTGCTGGGCCAGCAACTTAGTGATAACCCGGACGGCAACTTAACGCCGAAGCAAGTCGAATTTTCGCGCACCATTCATGGCGCGGGAACGGACTTGCTGAACCTGATCACAGATATTCTCGATCTGTCGAAGATCGAATCCGGAACCGTATCGGTGGAGGCGGAGGAAGTCTTCTTCGCCAGCATGCTCGACGCGGTCGAACGTCCGTTCCGGCACGAGGCGGAGAACCGGCATCTCAGCTTCGAGGTGCAGACCGACCCGCATCTCTCGCGCAGCGTGGTTACCGACTCCAAGCGCTTGCAACAGGTATTGAAGAACCTGCTGTCGAACGCCTTCAAGTTCACCGAGAGTGGGGGCGTGCGCTTAACCGTTTCTCCGGCGAAGAGCGGCTGGAGCGAAGAGCACCCCATCCTCTCGAAGACCGCCTCTGTCGTAGCGTTCGAGGTTTCCGATACGGGTATCGGCATTCCCTTCGAAAAGCAGCGCATCATCTTCGAGGCTTTCCAACAGGCGGATGCCGGCACCAGCCGCAAGTACGGCGGCACCGGTCTGGGTCTGGCGATCAGCCGCGAACTGGCCAGTCTGCTGGGCGGAGAGATTCAGCTACGCAGCGCCCCCGGCCGTGGCAGCACTTTCATCCTGTACTTGCCGCAAACCTATGTGGGTCCCTCCACCTCGAGTGCAGCATCGATCGCTGCTGGGGCGCAAGGAGCCTCGCCCTCATCGATTTCGCCGGCACAACTTTCCGTCGCGGCCGCCGCGGAGCACGCGGTTGAGAAGATTCCCGACGACCGGGACAACCTCCAGCCTGACGATGCAATCCTGCTGATTGTGGAAGATGATCCTCACTACGCCCGCGTGCTGTGCGATCTTTCACGAGACAAGGGCTTTAAGGTTCTTGTCGCCAGTCGCGGCGCGGAAGCGCTCGCGCTGGCCCATGAGTACCATCCGACGGCGGTCTCCCTCGATGTTTTCCTCCCCGACATGCTGGGCTGGACGGTGCTCAATCATTTGAAACAAGACCCGACAACCCGGCACATTCCGGTTCAGATGTTGACGCTCGATGAAGACCGGCACCACGGTCTGGCGCGTGGGGCATTTGCATTTGTTACCAAACCGACCACGCCGGAAGGGTTGGACGATGCCCTGTCGCGGATCAAGGAATATTCCGCTCCCCGGCGGAAACGATTGCTGGTGGTGGAGGACAATCCGGCCGAACAACTGAGTATCAAGGAACTGTTAGGCTACGAGGACATTGATGTCACGGTCGCTTCCACCGGGGCGGAGGCGGTCCAGATGGCGAGCGAGGAAGCCTTCGACTGCGTCGTTCTGGATTTGCGTCTGCCAGACATGTCAGGTTTCGACGTGTTGGAACGCTTCGGTGACATTCCGTCCCTGCGCGATCTGCCGGTGGTTGTATTCACCGGCAAGGAGCTTTCTCCGGAAGAGGATGCCCGTCTGCATTCGCTGGCTCGCAGCGTTGTCGTCAAGGGTGTGGAGTCGCCGGAGCGACTGCTGGATGAGACTGCATTGTTCCTGCATCGGGTGGTCGCGGATTTGCCGCCCGAGAAGCAGAGATTGCTTGACCGCTTGCACCATTCCGACGATGCGCTAATTGGAAAGAAAGTGCTGGTGGTGGATGATGATGTGCGCAATATCTTCGCCCTTAGCAGCGTGATCGAGCGCCGCGGCATGACCGTGATCACCGCTGGAACAGGCCGTGAAGCGATTGCCAAGCTGGAATCGACTCCGGATATCGCGATCGTGCTTATGGACATCATGATGCCCGAGATGGATGGCTACGAAACCATGCAGGTGATCCGGCAGAACGCGTCATTCCGGCGCTTGCCGATCATTGCTTTGACCGCGAAAGCAATGAAGGGGGATCGCGAGAAGTGTTTGGAAGCGGGAGCCTCTGAGTATTTGGCAAAACCTGTAAATACCGAGCAATTGCTATCGTCTCTGCGTATGTGGCTTCACCGATAGGCAGTCGTCCGGGAATGGCGACCCGGAGCCGCTCGGGAGAAAACTTAATGGGCAATCACGACAAGGTC
>JAUTWY010000020.1 GCA_030838305.1 Acidobacteriaceae bacterium | reverse complement strand
CACTAGTGCCTATTTTTCCTGGAGAGACGAGTTCATGCGGAAATATTTCCTGTTGCTGGTTCTGGGGCTTGCGTCACCCGTCTTCGGTCAAAGCAACTATGCGGTCGTGATGGGTACGGTTACCGATGCGCAACATTTGCCTGTTGTGGGAGCGGCGCTCCAGTTGACGGCCGCGAGTACGGGCGCAATCCGCCGTGTGGTCACGAACCAACAAGGCCTGTTTGAAGCCTCGGCGCTCCTGCCAGATGATTATGAACTGACAACAGAGGCGCCCGGTTTTGCTCCGGCCACTCAATCGGTCCGGCTCGAGGTCGGGGAAAAACTAGCGATTGCAATCAGCCTAAGCGTGGGTTCGATCAAGCAGGGAGTCAACGTCACGGCCGTAAGGGAAGTATTGCACACCACCGATGCCAGCGTCGGAGAGGTGGTGGAGCCTCAGTCCATACGCGAATTGCCCCTGAACGGTCGAATGCTGATCGATCTTGTGCTCACCGTGCCCGGCGCCCACATCGGTTTTGGCGCGCAAACTGGCTCGACGAATCCTCTTTACTGGCGCCCCGGTCAGCGCTCCGCGGTTGTGATTGGCGGCAGCCGCCCGAACGCGAACTTTTTTCTGCTGGACGGCGCGACCAACACCGATCCAACCTTCAATACGCAAAACCTGAGCCCCGCGCCCGACGCGGTAAGAGAATTTCAGGTGGAAACCAGCAGCTATACGGCGGACATGGGAGGAGCGGGCGGCGGCCAGATCAACATTGTCACCCACTCAGGTTCGAACCAATACCATGGAACGGTCTACGAGTTTCTTCGCAACGGTGCGATGGATGCGAGCTCCTTTGGCTCGATGGGAAACAATCATCTGGTGCAGAATAACTTTGGAGCGTCATTCGGCGGCCCCCTGCCCGGCCTGAAAAAGACGTTCTTCTTCCTGAACTACGAAGGCCTCCGTCTGGCGCAAGCCGATGCGCAGATTCTGACTGTACCCACGCCAGACGAAGTCCAGGGCGATTTCAGTATGAGCCCGGTCAAAATCTACGACCCAACCACCGCAGTGGCGAATCCGAGTTACGATCCGACCAAACCGACTGGACCGGCGAATTTTCCCTACACCCGCTCTCAGTTTCCGAACAATCAAATCCCTTCCGACAGAATGAACCCGCTGCTGACAGCCTTCCTCTTGAAATTCGTGCCCCAACCGAACATGACGATGATGGCGGGCGCTGCGGATTCGAACAATTACCTTGACCTGCGCAACGAATCGCATGTGCAGGACCAGGGCACGCTTCGCGTGGATCACAACTTCTCGAACGGCGACACTGTTTTTGGAAGGTACAGCATCGGAACCGAGAACGGATTCTCACCCAGCAGCGGCGTCACCGCCACGACAGAGGACCTTCCGGGATTCGGAGCCAACTTCGACAATCGCTCGCAGCAGGCGGTGATCTCCTGGAACCACATCTTCGCCACCAACCAGGTGAACACCGGGTCGTTTGCGGTTTCGCGTTTGTCGATGGATCGCACATCGCAAAACGATGGAGTGAATGACATCGTCAGCGCGCTCGGCATTCAGG
Organism: Acidobacteriaceae bacterium; assembly: GCA_030838305.1. Lineage (GTDB taxonomy): Bacteria > Acidobacteriota > Terriglobia > Terriglobales > Acidobacteriaceae > Sulfotelmatobacter. The sequence continues at coordinate 12,767 of JAUTWY010000020.1, read as the reverse complement.
GTGTGGGATTTGGCGGTCCCGGCGCGTGGGGCGCTCCCTGGTTCGCCGCTCAGGGTTACACGGGCATTGGAGATACGTTTGCCGCCACGCCGATGCACGCCTGGGACACGATGTACGAATTCCGCGACACTTACGCTTGGCAGCGGGGGCGCCACGGAATTAAACTCGGCGGGGATTTCCACTGGTATACGTGGCCGATGTGGGGATTTTTCCAGAACCGCGGTTATTACCAATACACCACCGGGTACACAACCGAATTTGGATTCAATGACGGCAGCGGCTCCGGGTTTGCCAGCCTACTGCTTAGCTTGCCGGCGGTGAAACAGCGCCAGGCCGGCATTCCACAAATGAATTTACGCAATTGGGGCAGCGATGCGTTTATCGAAGATAGCTGGCAGGTAACCCCGACGACGGTCCTGAACTTGGGCGTGCGCTACGAATACTCCAACCCGCTTTACGACAAAGACAATACCAACACTAATCTGGTTTTTCAGAATGGCGTTCCCTCCGTTTTCGTCGGCGGCCGCCAAGGGTATCCACAGGGGCTGATGTATGCCAACCGGCACAACTTTGCGCCGCGTATCGGAATCGCCAAGAGCCTTCCCGGCCACGGTCTGGTGCTGCATGCTTCCTACGGAATCTTCTTCACCCCGGTGGATCAGAACACGTGGTGCAACCAGCGCCATAATGTTCCGTTTGTCTTTCCGGAAACGCAGCAAGCGGATAACTTCACGCCTCCAGCCTCGCTCTTTACGAACGGATTGAATTTCGGCACGCCAGTCTTGGGTACGGGTGCGCTGCCAGCGACGACCGTCAGCTTTACGGCGTTCGATCCGCACGCGCCCGCCCAGTACGTTCAACAGTGGAATGGTTCGGTTCAAAAGAGCCTGGGGAAGGATACGTCGCTTGAAGTTGGATATCTGGGCGCTCGCGGCTTTCACTTGCAACGATCGCACCTGATCAATAACGCGCCGCCGGGGCCCGGCCCGATTGGGCCACGGCGTCCGTTCAAGGCGCTGAGCTTCGTTCCCAACACCGTGCTGCCGCCAAGCAGCGCGTCGAATGCAGTGATCCAGAGCACGACTTTTCCCGTGAGCACCATCAATCTCCTGGAAAACACCGCGCAGAGCTGGTACGACGCGGGCTACATCAATGTGCGCCGCCGGTATTCGCACGGCCTCAGTTTGCTGGCGAACTACACCTATGCCAAGAACCTCACCAACGCGCCGGACTTTCGCTCGCCGATGGACGAGGCAGCGATCCCGCAAAACAACAATGACCTCAACGCAGAAAAAGGACCGGGCTGTGACGTGCGCCATCGCTTCGCGCTGAGCAGTGTTTACGACATTCCCGCGTTTCGCCGCACTCAATGGGTAGGGCTGGTCACGCAAAACTGGCATTTCTCTACCATCTATCAGGTGCAATCGGGAATGCCATTTACGATCTCCGTATTCGGCGATACGGCGAATTCCGGAACCGTCCTTGGAGAAAACCCGATCCGTGCCAATGTGACTGGTCAACCCATATTTGGGCCCGGCACGCACACCGCCGCGGAGTGGTTCTCTCCCGCTGCTTTCGCGGCACCCCCGGCCTTCACGTTTGGCGATGCCGGCCGGAATTCCGTCTACGGCCCACCGATGCAGTCGCTGGACTTCGCCCTGGCGCGTTCTTTCACCTTCTCGGAAAGGGCCACGCTCCAATTCCGCGCCGAAGCCTTCAACGCAATGAATAAGACCAACCTGGGCACGCCAAACCGTTTCGTGAACACTCCGCAGTTCGGGACGATCACGATGGCGATGACGCCAGGACGCGAACTTCAAGTGAGCGCACGGCTTTCGTTCTAAAAACGAACGGATAAGGCGAGAGGGACGGCGACTTCATAACTCGACCGCGGCTGTGCTGGCACGTTCGTGGCCAAACGGCATACAATGCTCTTGCAGAGAATCTGTTATGTCACCCACACCAGAAGACCTAACCATCATTAAAGACGACATGATCGCCTTCGTCGAAGGCCATGGCATGCGCCGGTTCCACGGTTATGTGGATTACGACGAGGTGCAGTGCGTCATGTGGGAAACCGGCACGAATCCTGACGGGTGGAAGGATTTCGTCGAACTAGCCAAGACCGCGAGCGCTCCTTTCCTCACGATGCACTCCTGGAAACTGGAACGGGAAGAGCTGGATGAGTTGGTGCAACGGCTTACTCACTCCGAATTTTCCGACGGCGACGACGTCGAAGACGCCCGCTGGCTGCGCGCCCATGTCGGCAAGGTAGGATTTCTGCAGTTGGGCTGGGCCTATCAGGGATCGATGTTCTTATGTGAAGTCAGCACCGATTGGTACGAACGTTACCAGCGCCTGCTGGAAATGTCGGAAGACTTTGGCGGCATCCCCATCGACGAATCGGACCAGGACGACGAGGGCTAGGGGTGCGCTGGGAACTGTCTGCGCAAGACCCAGTTCGAGTGCAGGCCCTGGCCGCGGCTCTCCGCGATATTCCCGAACTGTTTGCTGACCCTCGAGCATTACGCAGCAGGCGACAGACCTCGCATATTCACACCTTGGCGCGTCTTCTTATTCGGCGCGGCATTACGGATTCTGATTCCGCTTCTCGCTTCCTCTTCCCTTCTCTTGCCCACTTGCACGCACCCGGGCAGATGACGGGCTTGCGCGCGGCCGTCGACCGCCTGGACGCGGCTATCGACCGCAAAGAGCCCCTGCTCATCTATGGCGACTACGACGTGGATGGCACGATGGCGGTTATCATCTTGAAAACCGCGATCGAGCTATGCGGCGGTGCGGCGGATTGTCACGTTCCTCACCGCATACGCGAGGGATACGATCTGCGCGACGATGTGATCGAGAGTGCTGCCGCCGCGGGCATTCGCCTCATCATCAGCGTGGACATGGGCATCCGTGCCTTCGCACCGGCTGAAACTGCGCAGCGACTTGGTGTTGACCTGATCGTTACCGACCATCACCTGCCCGGACCAGACGGTGTGCCCAAGGCACTGGCAGTGGTAAATCCCAATCAGGTTGGATGCGAGTATCCCTACAAGCAACTTTGCGGAGCAGGAATTGCGTTCAAAGTCGCCCAGGGATTGATGCAGCGGCGGCTGGCTGCAAAAGATCAAGAGCGCATGTTGCGCTCGTTTATGAAAGTGGTAGCCATCGCAACCATCGCCGATGCTGTGCCCTTGACCGGTGAAAACAGAGTGTTTGCCCGGCTGGGCCTCGATGAGCTCCGTAAGGCGGTGAACCCGGGATTGAAGGCTCTCCTCAAAGTGGCGCAGATTTCAACGAAACGTCCGCCCAGCTCCACCGAAGTTGCGTTTCGCATTGCTCCCCGAATCAATGCAGCGGGACGCATGGATGTGGCGCGCGATGTGATCGAACTGTTTAGCGCAAAAGACCCCGCGCGCGCTCGGGACTTAGCCGCCAAACTCGATCGGCTCAACGCCGACCGCCAGGAGGAGGAACGCCGAATCCTGCGCGCAGTCGACGATCGCATCGCCAGTGATCCCGCATTGTGCGAGGCGTACTGCATCGTGGTGGACGGCGAGGGCTGGCATCGTGGCGTCATCGGCATCGCCGCGACGCGCGTGGTAGAGCGTTATCACCGGCCGGCCGTCGTGATCTCGAGCGACGGTGAAAAAGCCTTCGGTTCCGGCCGTTCCATTCGTCCCTTTCACCTGCTGGATGCGATCGAGTCGTCGCACAATCTCTTTACCCGCTACGGTGGACATGCGCACGCGTGCGGATTCTCCCTGCCGTCTGCGAACGTGCCACAACTTCGAGCCGAACTGGACGCGTTCGCGCGAACGCGGTTGACCATGGCGGATTTCGATCCGGTGCTCGATCTTGAGGCGGAACTGGATTTCGGTGAAATTACTCCTGCACTCTTTCACCTGTTGCGTTTGCTCGAGCCCCATGGGACCGGCAATCATGAACCCGCATTCGCGGCGCGGAATGTGCAGCTAATCGCGCCGCCGAAAATTCTGAAAGACAAGCACATGAAGCTGAAGTTGAAAGCGGGAACTTACACCGGCGGCCACGAATTTTATCCAGGCCTTGCAACAGAAGAGTCCGGCAAAGACGAACTGTCGGCGGTCGCGATCCTCGCGACTCCGCGCTGCCACCCGGACGCAGCGGCGATTCCCCGCAGTGCGAAGGCCGACGCAGTGAGCGCTCAACTGAGAACTGAGAACCGGGAACTGAGAACTGTATTCGACGCGTTGGGCTGGCACATGGCAGACCGCATGCGGCAATCTCCGCTTCTCGCGGGCGACGCCATCGACATCGCTTTCACCATCGGGAATAACGATCACCCCGACTTCGGCGGCTTGGAACTCACGCTCCGCGATTTCGTGCAGCCGAAAGCGCGAGAGGCCCAGGACCCGGCGACGGAGTCGGCGAAAGCTGGCTGAGGAAACTAAACCGCGCCTCCACTCGATGAGTCAAGGCGCGGTGTTATTTGGAGACCTCGTCGCTAAATACTTTGCGGCGGACCGAAGTTAACTCTCAGTAAGTACACTTCAAGCCAGCCTCGGTGAATGGGACGGAAAACGCCTTCCCGTTGCCCTGACCGTAAGCGACAATGAAAGTCCCCTTCGGAACGTTCCTGACAAGCGAGACGTTGATCAATCCTTGAGGACCTACGTCAGCATTTAGCGCAAAAACGTGGATGTCAAAGCTTGTGGGCTCAAACCTGAAATATTCGTCGTCCTCGGCGAACCAGTTGGTAAAGCTGTTGGAATTATTAGCGCCGCCCAGACCGAGGAAGCTGTACACTTCCTGCCCCGGCATCATCGTGCCAAAAAAACCATCCGAAACTGGATTGATCAGCCCATAGGTTCCGCCGGCGGCAAAGGTCGCGGTACCCGTTGTTTTAGTGCCGCCAGGGTAAGGATTCATCGCCTTCACTCCGGTGATCGGCATAATAGGTAATCGGCTGCCGAATTCACTTGGCACGCCGAGAATAAACAGTACCGGTTGCGAGAGTGTGGGCGCGCCGGCACTTGTTTGGTAAATATCTACGTTGCGGGCCCCCGGAATCAGATTGGGATCTCCGGCGCAACCTGTTGCGCACGTGGTGCCGGACCCAGGGCCGATGTGAAGTGTTGATTGTGACCAGGCGGTTGACGCCGCGAAACACAGAAGCGCGGTTGAGAAAACTTTTAAACTCAATCTACGCATATTTCACCTTCCTCCGACGAAATGGATTTCCCGATAGTTCCCCCCCGAACGCGCAGATGCTAGCAGTCCGTTAGTACTGTCCACAAGGAGTCGAAGGGCTTGATGCAGGAAACTGCAACTTTCTTAATCCGTTTTCCCCTTTGCAGTTCCATCTTGGAATCGAAAAATCGAGTCTTCCGTCCACCGGCCAGCCGGTCACTCATATAGTGAGCGGGTGAGTTCTTCCCCTTCGCTGCGAATTGAGTCGCGACCCGCAATGACAGCCGTCGAGATCTTTTTGCTTTTCGGAGCCTGCATGGCGGCGCTCGCCGGAACCACATTGCTGTGGCGGGGCACAGGACTCGACAGAGTCTGGACTTTGAAGGAACCCACCGCCAGGTTTCTTCGGTTGGCAGCACGGTCGGCATTCTCTTCTTGTTGTCGTTGAGCGCCCCCCTCGTGGCCGCTGGAGTGGGTTGGTTCCAACGCCGGCTCTGGGGATGGCGATTGGCAGTCGGCATCTTCTCCACCCAGGTTGCGGGAGAGGTCGTCAATGTTGCCAGGGGTGACTTCTTGCGCGGTGGTATGGGTGTTATGATTGCGGGTGCATTACTGTTTTACTTACCGCGTCCAGCGGTGCGACGCGAGTTTCACTAGCGGCCATCGAGCTCGCTTTTACGAGACCCCGTTCTAAAAAGACAATGGCAGCAACTTCGATCGCTCCCGAGTACGCCCCAACAGATTGTCCTCTTGTGCTCCTTGGCTAACCCGTATCCCGTGGCCGCACGAAAGGAAAGAAATGCGCTAGCCCATCCGCTGGCCCACGCGCGAGCTTGCTCAGCGTTCTTATGATTCTCATTGGGTAATCCTATCGAAAAGAAGAGGTCCAAAACACTGGTCGGGTGTCCGGTCCGCATGATACGGGTGGGGGAATCTAGGTTCTACTCATAACTAACTAGTAATCAGGCTTTTTTAGCGATGGCATCCGTGATATAACGCCGAAGAGCACCAAAGTGGGTGATCTAGCTGCCAGGAGCGTATTCTGATGGCATTGGCTTGGTCTGCTGACCGTGAAGGGGCAAGTCAGGAAGGGTCATTCGCGAGAACAGGAGGCACTGTGTCCGAAGCGCGGACCGGAAAAAGATTTCCGCTGGAATTGCCGATCAAGATCCATAAGGAGAGCGCCAGCGGCGACTCGAAAGGAACGACGGGAAATTTGAGCGCGGCCGGAGTCTACATCCGCGCCGACGCATCGCTCGAGATTGGGTCACCTGTGGAGTTTGAGATCACGCTTCCGCCCGACGTTACCGGGGGGCAGGAGAACGTTGTCATTCAATGCAAAGGGCGCGTGGTGCGCACCGATCCCACGGGAGCCAGTGCAGACGGCAAAGGTGTAGCCTGCGTGATCGACTCATACGAGTTCGTAAGGAACACGTAAGCATTTTAGGCGTAACTTTTTTTGGAGCGTAGATAACATGCTCAAACTCATTCTGGCTGATAACCAGGCAATCTTCCGGGCCGGCATCGCCAAGGTGCTGGCGGTGGAAGACGAAATGCGCATCGTGGCGCAGGCTCAGACTCCGGAGCAGATGTTTATGGCTCTGGACAAATTCCGCGCCGCGGTGCTGGTGGTGGCGGCGGGCTTTCACAACGATTTTGCGGCCATCGTGCAAGCGGCAGTTAAGGCCAAGACACGCGTCGTAGTCCTGGCCGATACGGGTGAAAGCGCGCAGCGCCACATGGCAAACGGTGCGCACGGCGTCGTCTACCGCAACGTGACCAGCGCCGCTCTGGTTGACTGCGTGCGCAAAGTGGCGCGCGGCGAAACCTGGGTGCAGGACGTCGCGGTGCCTAGTGAGCTCACCGAAAACGATATGGTTGGACTGCGGGTGCGCGATCGATTAACCGCCAAAGAACTCCGCATCGTGGCGCTGATTGTGCAGGGTTACAAGAATAAAGAAATCGCCACGCAGCTGGGGACCACCGAGCAGGTCATCAAAAATTATCTGCGCAACGTGTATGACAAGATTGGCGTATCGGACCGTCTCGAGCTGGCGCTGTTCACCATCCATCACCGGATTTTGAACGAGGCCGCCGCGGCCACTACCCAAGGGGCCGCGCCCCAGCCTCCAGCGGGTGTGATGCCGTAGGGATTTTGTGGAAGTAAGAGGCCACCCGCGAGGGTGGCTTCTTTTGTTTGCCTTGAACCTGAAGTCGTCGTCCGAGCACCGCGAGGGACTTTGGTCTCCGATGGATTACCACCGCCCTAGAGCGAACACCAGAGTCCCTCACTCCGCTCGGATGACAGCGACAAACTTCTTAGCCGATTTTTTCGCCGACTGATTTCGCCTGGGTAAACAAATAAAGATAATCCGGGCCGCCGGACTTCGAATCCGTCCCCGACATATTGAAGCCGCCAAAAGGATGTGCGCCGACCATAGCTCCGGTGCACTTGCGGTTGATGTACAAGTTGCCAACATGGAAGTCGCGGATGGCGCGATCGATCTTGTCGCGCGATTGAGTGTAGATGGCGCCCGTAAGTCCGAACTGGGTGTCGTTGGCGATTTCAAGCGCGTTATCGAAGCCGCGGGCCTTGATCACCGCCAGCACCGGGCCGAAGATTTCTTCCTGCTCGAGCTTTGATTTCGCTGGAATGTCGGCGATCACAGTGGGCCGGATGTAGTAGCCTTCCCCGGCCTCAGTGGCGCGCTCGCCGCCAGTGATGAGTCGTCCATCCTTTTTGCCTTGCTCGATGTATTCAAGAATCGTCTTCATCGAGCCTTCGTTGATCACCGCGCCCATGTTGTTGTTTTCGGCGGGATCGCCGATGGTGATTTTTTCTACGCGGGCTTTGAGCTGGTCGAGAAATTTGTCATACACGCGTTCGTCGACAATGGCGCGTGAGCAGGCTGAGCACTTCTGACCCTGAAAGCCGAACGCCGCCTGCGCCACGCCCTCGACGGCGGAGTCAATATCGGCGTCGGCGTCGATGATGATGGCATCTTTGCCGCCCATTTCCAGTACCGTGCGCTTGATCCACATTTGGCCGGGAGCTTGCGTGGCGGCAACTTTGTTGATGTGCAGTCCGACTTCACGCGAGCCCGTGAATGCGATGTAGCGAGTTTTCGGATGCGCGACCACCGCATCGCCGAAGCTGGCGCCCGCACCGGGACAGAAGTTCACCACGCCTTCCGGCACGCCCACTTCTTCGAGCAGCTCAATAAATTTGGCGGCAATGGTCGGCGAATCGCTCGATGGCTTCAGGATTACTGTGTTGCCGCCAACCATGGAAGCGACCGTCATGCCGGCCATGATGGCGCAGGGGAAATTCCACGGCGGAATCACTGCGCCGACCCCGAGCGGAATATAGGTGAGCGTGTCGTGCTCCCCCGGAAGCTGGATGGGCGCTTCAGCTTTTGCGAGGCGCAGCGCTTCGCGGCCATAGAACTCACAGAAGTCGATGGTCTCGGAAATATCGGCATCGGCCTCGCCCCAGTTCTTGCTGACTTCAAAAACCAGCCAGGCCATGTAATCCATTTTGCGCTGCCGCATCAGGTCGGCGGCGCGGAACAGCAGGCTGGCACGCTCTTCGACTGGAGTGCGGCTCCAGGAAGTAAACGCTTTCAGCGCCGCATTCATTGCCGGCTCCACATGCTCTTGGCCGGCTTTCTGATGAATTCCAACGACTTGCGAGGGCTTCGAAGGGTTCAGCGACTTGATCTTGTCGGCAGTCTTGACGCGTTGCCCGCCGATGATCAAGTCATACTCGCGGCCCAGCTGGCCCCGAACGCGTTCGATGGCGGCGCGCATCTTGCGCGCGTTCTCTTCCTGGCGGAAATCGTAAAAGGGCTCGTTGACGAATGGGCCTTGATGGGATTGCGATGATGACGATGGGCGCGGCCTGACGGGGAGTTCTAGGGTTGCCATGGGGATCCTTTCAAAACTGAGAGGTTCAAATCTTTCGATGAAGAATTTAAGATGACTTGGATATTTTACACCTCGGAAGGGAGATGCTGACCTCGCGCGATCCCAGGCATTGGTCGCACGATGATGCTGCCTATCGGGGAAACGCTCTGCGTTTTCAGTGGTATCGGGTGCTGCAAATGTAGGGCAAGCCCCCTGGAAGGCGAGAGCGATGAGGTTGTAAGGTGTGTGCGGTATGGTACAGCAGGCCGATTATTGTCAAACTGTTCGTGGATCCAGGGAAGCCCCTTCGCCAGAAAGAAGGCTGCCATGGAAAACTATCGCGTCGAGGAACTGCGAGCGGAGCTTAATCAACTACTGAAGCAGCAAACCGAAGTTCTGGAATCACGAAGCTTTGGCGCAGCCACTGACACCGAAGTCCTCGAATACGAAATTCGACAGGAAATCATTCACGACATTTGTAATGAGCTCGCCAACTCCGTTGCGGCGTAGGCGGGCGTCACGCTGCGACCGATGTTTGTGATCGCGCGATTACGCGAGCCATTCTCGACGGCGCAAGGCTACGGGCAAGTCAGTTGCCCCGTGGCCGAGACCTGTTTGGTCGTCATGGTCATCTTCGACACTGGCACACTCTGATCCACGGGGGCAACCGCCCAGATCGTATACGTCCCTGCCGGGGCGGAGGCTTCGCACTGGGCCAACCCGCTGCTGCTCACTGTGACAATGAAGGGAGTGGGCGGGTAGGTCCAGGCTGAGTCGTCCACCACATGGCGTTGACCGTCGCAGTCTCGCTCGAACCAACAAACATGCCCAGGGCGGTGAATTGAACCTGAGTAGCGCCCGCAGCCGGGCTGATGCTGAGTGATTGAAGCTGGCGGCTTGAGCCGTCGCAGCCCGGCAGGGTAAAGGCAATCAGAACCAGCGCACTGCAAAGGAGAAGGGGCCCGAGTTTCCACATGAGAGCCTCCTAAACAAGCAAGATCGCAACCCATGGTTTTAACCCTCCGCCATTCAGAAAGTTCCTCACCGCGGCTGCTCAGTTTCCTCCCAGCAAAGCGGGTGATAGACTCGAACGTTTTCATCCCGTGGACAGTCGCCCGTAGGAGAGGCTGACTTTATGGACATCAAGCGAGTTGGCGTAATCGGTGCTGGAACCATGGGCAGCGGCATCGCCCACGTCTTCGCCCGCAGCGGTTATGCCGTTGTTTTATGCGATGTGGAGCAGCGTTTTCTGGATCGTGGGCTGGCCACCATTACCAAGAATCTGGATCGCGAGGTCGCAAAGAACAAGATCACAATCGACGATAAAGCTTCCGCGCTCAAGAAAATCGACCCGGTGACTGATCGCGCCAAGCTGGCCGACTGCGATTTCATCGTCGAAGCTGCAACCGAGAAGTTCGAGATCAAAACCGAAATTTTTCGCGATCTCGACCGATTGGCGCGCCCAGAAGTAATCCTGGCGTCGAACACTTCATCGATCTCCATCACCAAACTTGCCGCGTTGACCCGGCGGCCCGACAAAGTTATCGGCATGCATTTCTTCAATCCCGTGCCGATGATGAAGCTGGTGGAGGTAATCCGCGGGCTGGCTACGTCCAACGAAACTCTTGCCGCCGTTCGAGACTTGGCGGTAAAGCTCGACAAGACGCCGGTGGAAGTGAACGACGCCCCCGGATTCGTCTCGAACCGCGTGCTGATGCCGCTGCTGAATGAAGCCATGTATGCGGTCATGGAAGGCGTGGCAACAGCGGAAGCAGTAGACGAAGTGTTCAAGCTGGGCATGGCACATCCCATGGGCCCCCTGACGCTGGCGGATTTTATCGGCCTCGACGTTTGCCTAGACATCATGCGGGTGATGCAGGATGGCCTGGGCGATCCCAAGTATCGGCCGTGCCCGCTGTTAATCAAGATGGTGGATGCGGGCTGGTTGGGCAGGAAGAGCGGGCGCGGGTTTTATCAGTATTGAGGACTGATAGTACCGAGTACCTAGTACCGAGAAACTGGCACCGAGCAACGCGGGAAACCCGCAGCAGTGATGACAAGTGAAACTCAGTCGCGGCGCGGCCGGGACGATTTGCCCTTCTATTTTCTAGCCGCGCTCGCAGGCGTGGGCACCGGTTGGGTGGACGTCACCATCGATGACCTACTATTCACCGCGCTGCTGGTCCTGCTGGCCTGCATACTCCTCGGCCTGTTGCGGCCGCGCTGGCCGTGGCGGTGGGTGGTCGTGGTCGCCATCTTCGTTCCCCTGACCGAATTCGCAGCGCATTGGATTCGAACGGCAAAGCCGACGCGCGGGCAGATGTATGGCTCATTTCTCCTGGCCCTGCCCGGGATTGCCGGAGCTTACGGTGGCGCGGTGGTGCGCGGAGTGATTGATAATCTGCGGCAGGGAAAGTGAATTTCGGCTTCCGCTACTCGGCCTCGAGCTTTTCCCCCGGACGCCGGACTACACCCCAAGGTATCGGATAACCAAAAAGTTACTCCCAATCCACAGGGGAGGCGCGTATGCTCCCTAGCATGTGTGTCACGGTTTCAATGCTGGCCAGCGGCAGCAAAGGCAATTGTGCGTTCGTAGCCAGCTCAAGGACGAAAATCCTTGTCGACGTCGGAATCTCCTGCCGCGAGACCTTCAAGCGCATGAAATCTCTCGGCGAAGATCCGCAGTCGCTTTCCGCGATTCTGATTACGCACGAGCATACCGATCACATCTACGGGCTGGCAACGCTGGCAAAGAAGTTGCGCATCCCAGTTTTTATGACGGGAGCTACGCACGCCGCGTGGGCGCGTGCCATGCGCACCGTGAATGGTGAGCGTCCGCAGCTCGACAAGCTGGAGAAATTCGAGTCCGGGCATCGCTTTCAGATTGGCGATATTGAAGTGAAACCCTTCACCATTCCGCACGACGCCGCCGATCCGGTTGGGTTTACATTTCGCATTGAGGGTAGCAAAGTAAGTGTAGCCACCGACCTGGGATACTTGCCAGTCAACGTTCGCGATCATCTGCGCGGGTCCGATGTCCTGATTATGGAATCGAATCACGACGTCGAGATGCTGCGCGGCGGGCCTTATCCTTGGTCGGTGAAGCAGCGGGTGGCCAGCAACGTGGGGCACTTGTCGAACCTGAAACTCGCGGATTTCTTTACTGGGGACTATGATAATAATGCAGCTTTTGTAGTGCTGGCGCATCTCTCTGAACAGAACAATCACCCAGAGATAGCACGGAGAGAGGCGGAAAAAGCGCTGGCCGAGCGCGGTGGCTTGTTTCAGAACCGGGTGCTGGTGGCGGTGCAGTCCGAAGTGTTGCCGCCTATTCAGCTGTAGCGCCGGCAGTAGTCCTTTATGAGTCAGCAGTGCATGGATCCGATTGTAGGCAAAATTCTGGCGGGCTGGAGATATGACATTTCTGGCCTGGCGGCGGAGATGCGCGGCGACTACGAAAGCCACTTCGTGGAATGCGAGCACTGCCGTGGACGGCAACGCATTCACCGCATCATCGACGTCGGCCTGATTGCGCTGGCTTCGGTTTCCGGCTTCGTCTTTCTGCTGGCCTTTGGCGTGATCCGCCACTTTGGCCCGCGGCACGCCTTCTGGCTGGAGGTTGCGGCGCTGGCCGGCTTTGCCCTTTCAGCCCTGATCTGGCTGGTGGTGGCGGTCGCTACACCGGC
>JAUTWY010000608.1 GCA_030838305.1 Acidobacteriaceae bacterium | reverse complement strand
CCAGCCAGGTTGCGTGCAGCCCGACCACCGTGCGCATGAAAATTCCCCACATCAGAAATGGCATTCCGCCAATCGCCAGCAGGATGACTCCCAACACAATCATGGGGACGTAATGATATTTCGTAATCCAGACGTGAAATTTATCTTTGGCGAGATCGGGGACGTAGCGAGCCAGCGTCGTGGTGTCATGGTGCATGGATTTGCCCATGAGAATCCAGCCCATGTGGGCCCACCATTTTCCATCAATCGGCGAATGCGGGTCGCCATCCTGATCGGAATATTGGTGATGAATGCGGTGCGTAGCCACCCAGAAAATCGGTCCGCCCTCAAGCGCGAGCGTGGCGCAGACGGTGAGGAAATACTCCACCCACTTCGGAGTCTTGTAGCCGCGATGCGTGAGCAGGCGATGATAGCTCATGCCGATGCCCAAACTGCCTGACACCCACCACAAGAACATCGCAACGAACAATGCCTTCCAGGTGAAGAAAAAAAGTGCGGCTATGGCGCCCACATGAAACAGCGACATGAATACCGCAGTCACCCAATTAATTTCATTATTTGCAGCTTGTCGTTTTTCCAGGCTTTCCAGTTGCATATCCACGAGGGTCCCCATTTGGCTGGTCTTGAATTTGTTACCGCCTTATTTAACGTATCAAGAGACGGGGCAAGCCACTGTAATACTTGTGTAATAGCGGCCCTGAGGAGATTACGGAGGTACTAGAACAAAAAGAACGGGCGCGGCGGTGCCGCGCCCTGAGCGAAAACATGACAGTTATGGTTCTAAGCCCTTCACGCACTCTTCGGCATTTGCTTCATAAATTCATCCTGGGCTTGTTCGATTTCTTTTGCAGACATATCGCGTTTGTGGGTCGCAATCGACCACTTGTGGCCAAAGGGATCCACCAGCTTGCCGTAGCGGTCGCCCCAGAACATGTCAGAGACCGGCATCTCGACGTTCGCTCCCGCCTTGGTGGCGCGCTCGAATGCGGAATCTACATCTTCAACATAGATGTGCAGTCCCATGGCGCTTCCGCCGATCGCCTGCGGCGATAGAGATCCAAACTGCGGGAATTCATCGGCCAGCATGAAGAGTGAGTCGCCGATGCGCAGTTCGGCATGCATGACCTTGCCGTCAGGTCCTTTCATGACGCCTTTTTCTTCCGCGCCGAATGCCTTCTTGTAGAACTCAATGGCGCGAGCCGCGTCGCGCACGGTTAGGTAGGGGGTAAGCGTGTGATAGCCCCTCGGAATAGCTTGCACTGCCATGCTGTCCTCCTCATAGTAGAAATCTGCTGGGACGAAGTTTACACCGAAAAGAAAGTACGATCGTCAAAGCAGTGTGAAAAGGAGCCGTGGTCAACATTTGGGTCGCGATGGCTCCGTTTCAAAAGAAACGGGTGATGCCTTCTTCCAGGACTACAACGCGGTCCTCAATTCCTGCCAAGCGTGCCTCCCGCTCCAACAACTGGAGGGGCTCATCCACCGGCTCGTGCGACAGGCGGAAAGTTCCATAGTGCATGGGCACCATCCAGCGCGACTTCAGGTCGAGAAAGGCGCGGGTGGCGTCCGCCGGATTGGTATGCACATTGCGGAAGGTTGGCGGATTGTAAGCACCGATCGGGAGCAGCGCTAATTCCGGCGACAGCCGGCGGCCGATCTCGCGAAAGCCCGCAAAGTAAGCGGTATCCCCCGCGTGATAGACCGAGTGCTTCCCTGCCCGCAGCACAAAGCCGCCGTAGCCGCGATGCGAATCCTTGAGGATGCGCGCTCCCCAATGCCGTGAAGGGACGTGCGTCACCTGCAAACCGGCGTGCCGCGTGCTCTTCCACCAGTCAAGCTCGATGATCTCGGAGAAACCAAGATCGGACACCAGATCGGTCACATGGCTGGGAATGATGATGGCCGGCGCAGTTCCGCGGGTGCGCAAATTGTTTTGCACGAGCGCGCGTAACGATGGCCGGTGGAGATGATCGAAGTGCGCATGCGTCACCAGCACCAGATCGATGGCCGGCAAATCGCGCACGCGGAGTCCGGGACGCCGCAGGCGCTTCAGCACAAACAGCCAGCGCGCGAAGTTCGGATCGATCATCACGCTCTGTCCGCCGATCTGCACGAAGAAGCTGGAATGTCCGATGAAGGTCACCCCCAGTTCGCCGTTCGAGGCCAGACGTGGTTTATGAGTCTCGCCGCACAGCGGAGTTACGGCGGAACGCCGCACCAGTCGCCCAAACTGCGACACGCGTTTGCGAAGAGCCCGATTGCGAAGCGTTGCCTTAATCATCCGAACTCGAACTTCCTAAATATCATTCTCAGCGGATCATCCAGCCGTCTTGCTTGTTAGATGAATATTGCGAGCCGCTGGCTCTATTTTAGTTCACGCCGCCAGAGAACGACGCGTAATTCTCGCGGTTCCCGGGCCATCGTTATTGGGCGATCTAACTCTGGACCATCTCAGATAATGCTGATCCCAACGTCCTCTCGTTAGGGTACTTCGTGCCCTTCCGAGTTCGTTCCTTAAATAGCCTGGTTTGCTTGACCTCGATCCTCTCGCTCATATCTAATCCGAAAGGTTGTTTGTTCCAAGGAGAAGGTTCGAAATGCGCGTCGCTTTCTTAGGTCTGGGAATTATGGGGCACGCCATGGCCACGAATCTGGTCAAGGCTGGCCACGAAGTCACCGTGTGGAACCGCACGCCGGGCAAAATGGTGGAAGGATCAGGCATCGCTCCAAGCCCTGCCGCGGCAGCGCAGCGCGCTGAAGTTGTGTGGCTTTGCGTCTCTGACACCGCGGCTGTTGAGAAGATTTTGTTTGGAGCCGACGGCGTGGAGCAGTCATTGGCCGACGGAATGATCATTGCTGACTCGAGCACGATTTCTCCTTCTGCTACCGTAAAGTTCGCCGAGCGCGTCCGCGCCAAGGGCGTGGCTTACGTTGATGCTCCCATGACTGGATCGAAGATCGGGGCTGGGAGTGGAACGCTGA
>JAUTWY010000297.1 GCA_030838305.1 Acidobacteriaceae bacterium | reverse complement strand
CCATCTTCAAAAATCGTTGAAACAGTGAGATGTCGCCATTTCTCCGCCTCGCTCGCGCGCGCCGCTTCCGCTTGTTGCACCCGTTTTTCCGCATCGACACCGAGGATCAGCCGCACCGGCACCTCGTCGCTATTCGCCAGTTGCACAATTACGCCCGCGATCTTCCGCGGATCGCCTTCCGCACGCCCTTCGAGGCCTCGCAATATCTTCAGGAACGAACCGACCGTGGCCTCATACTCCGGCAGCAAGTCCGGCGCATTCTGAACGGCGCGCTGTGCCCAGTTGGTCCGAATACCTCCCGGCTCCAGTGTGCAGATCTTGACCCCGAACGGTGCGACTTCCATCGCCAGCGAGTCGCTAAAACCCCCGACAGCCCACTTGGCCGCGTGATACGGCGTATTGCCGGGAACCCCGAGGCGACCGCCGACCGAAGACACCTGAAAGATATGACCGCTCTTCTGCTGGCGCATCACCGGCACGGCGGCACGCGTGGTGTACACCACGCCGTAAAAACATGTGTCCATGATCGCCTGGAAGTCCTCCGCACTCATCTGCTCGAACGGCTCAAACTGCCCATAGCCTGCGTTATTCACCAGAACGTCAAGCCCCCCGAATGCATCCACTGCCAACTGCACGGCGGCCTTTGCGGCGGCTTCGTCGCGCACGTCCAGTTTCACGGGCTTCACCCGCTCGCCGTACTGCGCGACCAAGGGTGCCAGTTCTTCCGTCCGACGCGCTCCGGCGACCACGCTGTCCCCTCCGACCAGCGCTGCCTCGGCGATGTCCCGCCCCAATCCGTTTCCACTTCCCGTTATCAACCAGACCTTCGACATGAAAATCCTCCGTTCTCCTTCTTAAATAGACTTATGAGCGTTTAGACTCGGCCAGCTGGCCTCGCGAGACTATTGTGAGTACTCACTCATTTAGTAGATGCAACAACTCGTTACTTGGTTACGCCGGACCAAAACATTTGAAAGCCGCTGTCCCGGTAGTGTTTCGCCTTGGACGGGTTCGACGCCGTAAGGTCTATCGTCGCCTCCACCAAAGCTGTTAACGACTTCGAGATAAGTTCCACCGGGAGATCGTTCCGAAACAGACGCTGCTCAATCGCGTCACGAATCATGGCTTGGAATTCGACGAACGGCGCGCTACCGGCATCTCTGGACTCTTTGGTGAGTACCTCCGAGACCTGTAGTTGCGCCAGCACCTTGCGCTGCTTGGGGTTCGCGATGCCCCAATTCACGTAGCCGTCCCACACGTGTCGCAACCTGGTGCGAACTCTCTGCTTGCGCGGGAAACCTGACATCATCGCGTCTGCGAGTTCCAGCTTGATCTCCCGGTAAAGAGCATTGATCAGATCATCCTTAGTCTTGAAGTACGTAAACAGAGTTCCTTCGGCGACGCCAGCTTGTTTTGATATCTCTGACGTTGGAGCAGCAGTAAGACCGCGCTCCGCAAATACGTGGTTCGCTGCGTCAAGAATCGCATTTCGCTTGTCTTCGCTTCTAGGACGAGCCACTGAGCTTCTCTATTACTGAGTACACACTCAATAATATATAGGAAACATGGTGATGTCAAGCCGAAGGCGGCGGCCGAAACAGAATTAAGGACGCAAGTCCCGGCTTGTAGGTCGGCTCTTAGTGTCTTATGCCGCGCGTCTTTCTTGTCCGCCAGTTAAACCACCAAAACGTGGCTGTTTTAGGGTGTTTTCAGGCTTCGGAAAACCGGAAAAGCAATGGAGCTAAAGGGTTTTAGTTGTGGTACCTTAAAATTGATACGGTAGAGGTCGCTGGTTTAAGTCCAGTCGTGCCCATCATATCTTTAATCCCCTTGCCGATGTGATCATGTCCAATCCCAGCATTCCAGAATCGCAATTTACCGCCGAATCCCCCAGTGAATCGAACGAGTCGTTCGGGGAGATGCTGTCTGAGTACGAAAAAAGTCATTCGCGTAAAGCGGAAGACGGCGGCAAACAACTCGTGGGCACGGTGATTGTTGTCACCGGCGACTCGGTTTTTCTCGACATTGGATTCAAGAGCGAAGGAATTCTTCCGCTCGCGAACTTGCCGGGGAACAGCGGGGCCGTGAAGCCCGGCGACAAGTTAACCGTTTCCGTCAAGGGTCGCGATCCCGAAGGCTACTATCGGCTCACGCGCGCTAGAGTTGAACAGCCCAAGGACTGGGCGGCTCTGGAGAAAGCCTTCGCCGAAAAGGCGACCATTGTAGGCACGGTAACGGGCGTGATCAAAGGCGGGCTCAGCGTGGATGTGGGAGTACGGGCGTTCATGCCGGGTTCTCGCAGCGGAGCGCGCGACGCTGCTGAAATGGAGAAGTTGGTGGAGCAGGAAATTCTCTGCCGCATCATCAAGCTCGACGTGGCCGAGGAAGATGTGGTCGTGGACCGCCGCGCCGTGATGGAGGAGGCCGAACATTCGGCGAAAGACCGTCTCTATTCGGAAATGAAGGAAGGCGATATGGTAAGCGGTACGGTTCGCAGCCTGACCGATTACGGCGCGTTTGTGGATATCGGCGGAGTGGACGCTTTGCTGCACGTGAGTGACATCGCCTGGAGCCGCGTCGAGAAGCCGGCGGACGTGCTTTCGACAGGGCAGCAGATCGAAGCGCGGGTGCTGAAGATCACGAATGATTCCGGCAAGCGGCGCATTTCTGTAGGCATGAAGCAGTTGCAGCCGCATCCCTGGGACGCAGTCGCGGGAAAATATACCGTTGGCGAACGAGTGCGTGGGACGGTTACGCGCGTCGCCGAATTTGGCGCTTTCGTGGAACTCGAGCCCGGCATCGAAGGCCTGATCCACGTTTCGGAAATGTCGTGGGGCAAGAAGTTGAGGAGCGCAAGCACGCTGGTGAAGCCGGGCGAGATGGTGGACGCGGTGATCCTGGGAGTAAACGCTGGCGAACATCGCATGTCCCTCGGCCTGAAGCAGGCATTGGGAGATCCTTGGGCGGATGTTGCGCTGCGGTTCGCCGCGGGCTCGGTGATCGAGGGCGCTGTCGTCAGCGTTACGAAATTCGGAGCTTTCGTGCAGCTGTCCGAGGGTGTTGAAGGCATGATTCACATCAGCGAAATGAGTGCCGAA
>JAUTWY010000591.1 GCA_030838305.1 Acidobacteriaceae bacterium | reverse complement strand
TCCGGTGCCGCTTGAATACAGTAGCATTTTGGTAGCAAAAACACGCCAATTTTGGCGATTGTTTTCCGACTCGTCCGACTATCAAAGCCTTTGCCGTCAGCAAGTTGAGACTTTCCACGTTCCATGGCATGGAAGAGGTCGTCGGATCCCGACCACCAATTCTCTCAACTCACCAGGACGAGTGCCTGCAAGCTCGCGCTACGGGAACCGCTCGCCAATGAAGTCGGCAATTCCGGCGTAGGCGGCAGTGAGCGTCTTTTCATCCGGCAGAAATACGATGCGGAAATGCTGCGTGCCGGCCTTCTGGCCGAAGCCGGAGCCATGTACGACCATGACATGCTTCTGCCGGATCAGTTCCTTCACGAAAACTTCATCGCTCTCCGGGATGTCGATGCGCGGAAAAGCGTAGAAAGCCCCGCGAGGCGCGACACAACTCACGCGCGGCGTCGCCTCGCACCATTTCTGCGTGAGATCGCGCCGCGAGCGCAGCTTGCGCCGCACTTCGATGAGATGATCCTGCGGTCCTTCGAGCGCGGGCTTAATCGCGTATTGCTCGGGATGGTTAGCGCAAAGGCGCGCCCGCAACAGCCGGTGAATGCCTTCGGTATAAGGCTTGATGGCGGCCGCGTCGCCGGAGACAATCCCCCACCCGATACGCCATCCCGGCACCAGATAATTTTTCGACATTCCACCGAAAGTGATGCAGGGTACGTCGGGCGCGACCGCGGCGAAGGCGATGTGCGGCGTGTCTTCCGGCTTCTCATTATCAAAGACCAGTTTGTCGTAGATTTCGTCGGAGAAGACGACCAGATTGTGGCGGCGTGCCAGTTCGGCGATTTGCTCCAGCATCTGTCGCGAGCACAGTGAGCCGGTCGGATTATTAGGATTGATCAGCACGATCGCGCGAGTTCGTGGCGTAACCTTGCGTGCGATGTCAGCAAGCTCGGGCTGCCACGCATCCTCTTCGTTCAGATCATAAGCATTGACCGCAATTCCCAGCTTGCACAGCACGGCCGAGTAGAGCGGGTAGTCGGGCTTGGGCGTGAGAATGTCTTCGCCGGGGTTCACCAGCGCAGAGATGCAGAGATCAACAGTCTCACTCACGCCGGACGTAACGAAGACGTCGCGCACCGTCGTGATGCCCTTGCGCGCAGCCTCGCCGCGAATTGCTTCGAGCGCTTCAGCAATCCCGGGGGATGGCGCGTAGCCATTCTTCCCCTCGCGCATGGCTTTGTAAGCGGCTTCGACGATGTGCGGCGGGGTCTGGAAATCAAAGTTGAGCGGATCGCCAACGTTCAGCGCCAGAACTCGGTGTCCCTGCTGAATAACTTCGTCCGCCACGCAAGCCAGGTCGCGAATCGCGTAGCGAACATTGTCGAGACGTTTAGCAGCAGTGACTTCGCGAGTCTGCGTCGTGGGCATGGTAAACGAAAATCTTAAACACAGGGGTCACAGAGAAACACAGGGTAATTCTACTTGAACCCTGTGTCCCCCTGTGTCTCCTGTGTTAAAGCCTTACTCAGCCCGGTCGATCTGCGCCTTCTGCAGCGTATCCGAATAATCGACGTAGACCGACTTCCACTCCGTGTAGAAGTCAATCGCCCCAATGCCGCCCTCGCGGTGCCCGTTGCCGGTAGCCTTCGTCCCGCCGAACGGCAGATGCACTTCTGCGCCAATCGTCGGCGCGTTGATGTAGGTAATGCCAGTCTCCAGATCGCGAATGGCCGCGAAGGCCTTGTTCACATCTTTGGTGTAGAGCGCGGAGGAAAGCCCGTACTCGATGCCATTAGCAATCGCGATGGCGTCTTCGAGGTCGTCGCAAGGAACGATCGAAACCACGGGGCCGAAGATTTCTTCCTGCGCGATGCGCATCTTCGGGTCGACATCGGTGAAGACAGTCGGCTCCATGAACCAACCGTGCTGGTAATCGCCCTTGTCGAGTCGCTTGCCGCCGCACATCATCTTGGCTCCTTCGTTCTGGCCAATCTCAACGTAGCTCAAGTCGGTCTGCAACTGTTTTTCGTTCACCGCCGGACCCATCTCAACTGTCTCATCCAGCCCGTTGCCAACTCTCAATTTCTTGGCGCGCGCGACATAGCGCTCGACGAACTCGCGGTAAACGCCTTTCTGCACGATGATGCGACTGGTTGCGGTGCAGCGCTGGCCAGTGGTGCCGAATCCGCCCCACAGGCCGCCTTCGATGGCGAGCTCGAGGTTCGCGTCATCAAGAACGATCATGGGATTTTTCCCACCCAGTTCGAGCGAGCAATGCTTGAACGTCTTGGCCGCGATGCCGCCAATGATGCGCCCCACGGCGGACGATCCCGTCAACGAGACAGCGCGCACATCAGCATGATCCGCGAGCGGGGTGCCAACTTCGGCGCCGAAGCCAGTCACAATGTTGACCACGCCTTTCGGAATGCCGGCGTCGGTGAAGGCGCGGACCAGATTAAACGTAGACAGTGGAGTATCCTGCGCCGGCTTGATCACGCAAGTATTGCCGCAGACTACGGCAGGCAGCAGCTTCCACGAAGAAATTGCCATGGGGAAATTCCAGGGCGTGATCATGCCGCACACGCCGATCGGCTGGCGCACGGCCATGGCAAACTTGTTGGGCAACTCCGATGGCACGGTGGGTCCGAACAAGCGGCGGCCTTCGCCGGCGTTGTAGTAAGCGGCGTCGATCGCTTCCTGCACGTCGCCCCGAGTCTCCTTCAGCACTTTGCCCATTTCGCGAGTCATCTCGCGGGCATGCTCTTCTTTGCGTCCAATCAAAATTTCGGCGGCGCGAAAAACCATCTCAGCTCGTCGCGGAGCGGGCACCAGCCGCCACTTGGCGAAGGCGCGCTTGGCCGCGTCCACCGCGGCGTCCACATCGGCCTTGGCCGATTTCTGGAAGATTCCCACCAGGTCGCGCGTGTCGGCAGGATTGCGGTTCTCAAAAGTCTCTCCCGTCGAGGATTCAACCCACTCGCCGTCAATGAAGTTCTTGAATACTTTCGCTGGATGGCTGCTGCCCAAAGTCGCCGGGGAAGCGAGCGTGTCGGTTGCCATGAGTTCTCCTTATAAATGCCTGGATATTGATGCTACAGCGGACAGGGAAGGTGCGGCAAGGCGGGGACCAGCGCCCCTAGCGCCCCCAGCGCCCTGTGTCGTTCTTTATTTCGCCGTTGACCCTCCCCAACAGCGCAGGGCCGGTAGCTATTGATCTCGCTGGCATCAGCAGCAAGGGGGAGCAGCGCTCTTTGCAAAGGGGCGGGAGTCGGAAATGGCTGCGCAGGTGGCGCAGGTGGGTTGATTCTTGCCGCCATCGAAACAAATCAAGTAGCATATGCAGCATCGCTGTCCACCCTTGCAAGAAAAACGCAAGGATGGGGAACCCCCTCTGGGAATAATGCCTACAGACATCATTAAAGATGGGCCACCCGTCCCAGGTGAGTGCAGTGTGCCGACTCTAACGCCAGCTATACCATCCGCGCTGAAACTCTCAAGCAGTTGCGGATTGTAATCCTGGAAGTCGCGCGTGCAGGCCAAATTCAGTGATTCGCTGGCGTAAACTAGTCCACGGTCAGGGACGCACAGCGGGTTTCGCGCATGAGTAGCTTGATGCATTGAGCGGCGTTTAGTTTGGCGAAAGGAGCTGTTATGCCTGTTAAATCATGCATCCCGATCATTCCTAGCGCAAACCTGGAGAAGAGTCTGCGTTTGTGGGCTGATGGTCTCGGATTCTCGATGAGTTCAGAAATGCGCAAGGACGACAAGCTGATCTTCTGCATGCTTCGGAAAGACCACCTATGTTTCATGCTGAACCAACGCGCGGGGACTCCGGTCGAGCCGGAAGACTACGAGGGCATTCGGCTCTACTGGGCGCCGACGGATATACACAAAACCAGAGAGCGATTGAAGAGCCTTGGGTACGGTGTTTCAGAACTCGAACATCGGGACTACGGGCAGACCGAGTTTTTCCTTACCGACGACGACGGCTATTCGCATTGCTTCGGCGTCCATACACAAAGATAGACAATCTGCCTTGTCATCCACAGCCCCATTCGCCGATCCTATTGGCGGAGCAGCGCAGGCCGTCGTTTATCGCGAGCCTGGCCGCCGCGGGTAAGTATTTTGTTGTCTCCTAACCCGATGTTTCTATTGGGCCGGAGGGGTAGGCGTGTAGGAGTTCCGCTCTGAAGTATTCAAAAAGCTTATGTTCCACACACACTTGGCCCTAAGGACTTTCACTGATTGCCTGCCCCCGTACGAGTAGCGGAAGATTGCGGCATGAGTTCTTCCCCACGCTGCCCCCGGTGCAAAACAGGCCTCGTCTTGCGATGGTCAGGGCTGACCACCTATCTGATTTGCCCGAACTATCCCAACTGTCGGGGTCCAATGGATCATCCCAAGCCGATCCAGAACGCGTCGGAAGGCTTGCGCGCAGCTTAGAAAAGGCATACTTCCCCAGAAGTCAGTTCGTTCCTGCGTCTCAGCCTAGATAGCAATCTTGCGCCTACAAATCGGTCCAAAAAAGATGCGAAATAGCATAAACTAGAGCCATTCCGGTTCACCCTTTCGTCTTCGTCGATTTCTCTGGATCAAGTTCATTTTGAAGCATTTAGGACGTGACAAAAAATGCGCAAAAGCCCCCTGTGTGCGAAAACCACTTGTGCTACCGTTTCGAAAATATTTCGCCGCTCTCTGCAACTCACAAGCCGCAAGTGGATGATTTCCGCGATCGTCTGCGCGATCCTGACTCAGACCGCTGCGATCGCACAAACCACTTCATCCGCGAAGGGCCTGAAGCCGATCCTCGACTATATCGGAACAGCTTGGGACACGCTCACGCGTTCCATGACCGATTGCCAAAGCCTGGTCGATCCCAAGATAAAAGTGTCTCCAGTTTTGTACTTGCCCGCAGGAATGGCTGAACCGCCTGCGGTTCACAAACTGGCAAGCGAGTGCAACGTGCGAGTCGAGCACTTGCCAGCCGAGATCCACGACCTGGGCGAAATCGACACCGGCAAGATCCAGCCGCATGGACTTCTGTATCTGGAGAATAAATACGTTGTCCCCGGAGGCCGCTTCAACGAGATGTATGGCTGGGACAGCTACTTCATCGTGCGCGGCCTGTTGCGCGCACACCGCGTGGAGCTAGCGCGAGGAATGGTGGACAATTTCTTTTTTGAGATTGAAAACTACGGCGCGATGCTCAACGCTAATCGGACGTATTACTTGACGCGTTCGCAGCCTCCGTTTCTCAGTTCGATGTTTGTGGATGTTTACGACGCGCTGCAGAAATCGGGGCACAAGGATCCGGCGTGGTTAGCCAAAGCTTATGCCGATCTGGAAAAAGATTATGAGATGTGGAATCGCGAGCCGCATCGCGCCGGCGATACGGGCTTGTCACGCTACTACGATTTTGGCGAAGGACCACCGGCGGAAGCGGTGCAGGACGAAACCGGTTTTTACCGCAAGGTTGCGACGTATTTTTTCTTTCATCCTGCGCAGGCGGATAACTACATTCAGGAGAATCTGGCGGGAGCCGAGAGGTCCATTGCGGGATCGTTTTATTCGCAGCAAGTGTGTGACGTGCCTGCGACCATGGCGCGCGCGGAATGCGAGAAGCGCCGCGAATTCAAATTGAGTTCCGATTACTACAAGGGTGATCGGTCAATGAGGGAATCGGGATTCGACGTGAGCTTCCGATTTGGTCCGTTTGGCGCGGCGACGCATCATTACGCGCCGGTGTGTCTGAACAGTTTGCTCTACAAGACGGAAAAAGACTTGGAACAGATCAGCCGCTGGCTGGGCCATTCGACCGA
>JAUTWY010000578.1 GCA_030838305.1 Acidobacteriaceae bacterium | reverse complement strand
ACCGATGGCGAGGAGATAGGCTGCTGAGTCGCCATGATCTTCGCAATACAGCGTAAATACTGGGGGGAAGTGGTGCGCCCTGAGAGATTCGAACTCCCGACCTTCTGGTTCGTAGCCAGACGCTCTATCCAGCTGAGCTAAGGGCGCAGGTCTGTTTTGGCGGGAAAACTTGTTCAAGGATTATAGCGGAAAGTCGATGATCACTGCGAACGTTCGCTATCGGACGATGTTGGCGAACAGACGGATGAAGATGAGGCGGAAGCGATTGTATTGCCGGATGGATTTCCTACGTTGTGTTCAGGTTTTCAGCTTAGGAACTCGAACTAAACGGCAGAAAATCCAGGAATAAGTGTATGTAGATTAAAGAGAACAAAAACCTGCCATCAATTGTTTTCCACAGCCTTTTGGCCATTCAAGAATGCATGCTCGAAATGCGAAGTAAATCTTTCCCGGCCGAGAGCAATTCCTACAATGCGCTGGCATGTGGACCTTGTGTTTTGTTTGGTTTACGGAACGGCACGCGAGGTGCTTTAAGAAGAGCAGACGAAGTGGCGCGCAACGGGGCGCTCCAAGAAGAACTTCGGCCAGAGGTTTTCTTGGGCGCCCCTTTGCATTTGCCTCCCTCCAGCCCTCCCCCCTATCTAACTTACTCAGGCCAGCACCACAGGTTCTCGCACATCCACTCCCGCTTCGCGCAAGAGTCTAGCGACGGCGTCGGTTTTTAACCTTGAAGCGTCAAATTCGACCCGCACGGTGCGTTCCCGTTCGTCGAATTGCACCCGCCTCACTCCGTAAACTTCACGCATGCCATCAATGGCCCGCAGTGCGCCCTCGCCGGGCACAGCACCGTAACGAAAAACTACTTCCAAATAAGTCATGGGATAATCCTTTTTGTTGGCGAACGTTTTCCGGAAAACGATGCTGTCTCCTGAATGCGCCGGTGTGAATCCAATATAAAGCATCGCCCATCGAACAAGTGCCCCTAAGGGGGAAAGGCGGCACATTGCCGCGTAAGGCGTGCGAGCGCAAACGCGCTCTGCAACTCTTGTAGGCGTTCTCGTACACGTTTGCACTTATGTCCACGCACCCGACAAATCCGGCTTCCACCCTCGAACGCGACCTGGTTTGCGGAATGAATGTGAATCCCGCGAACGCAAAATATGTCCACCGCCACCATGGAAGAAATTACTATTTCTGCTGCGCTCCGTGCGTGGAAAAATTCAAGGCTGATCCTGCGAAATATCTGACCCAGAAAGCGCCTGCGCCGGCGGACGGTGTGGTAATGCTTGTCCGCACCGGTGCAAAGGGGGACACCCGCGATTCGGATTTACCGGGCACTCCCAACGTCCAGGCTACCGCTTATGTTTGTCCCATGTGCTCTGAGGTTCGTGTAAGCAAGCCGGGCGCGTGCCCTTCCTGCGGGATGGCGCTTGAACCGGATGTCCCCGCGGCGGCGACTCGCATCGAGTACACCTGCCCGATGCACCCGGAAATCGTGCGGGACGCGCCGGGTTCGTGTCCGATCTGCGGTATGGCGCTTGAGCCTCGCACCGTCGCGGCAGGCCCTGAAGAGAATCTCGAACTGCGTGACATGACTCGCCGCTTCTGGATCAGTGTTGCTCTCACCGCGCCACTGATGGCGATCGCGATGGCCGCAATGTTTTGGGCGATGCCCCTACACGGCATTCTGGCCGGCGCGGCACTGCCCTGGCTGGAACTCGCACTGGCGACGCCCGTCGTGCTCTGGGGTGGTTGGCCGTTCTTTCAGCGCTTTTGGACTTCGCTCGTCAATCGCAGTCCGAACATGTTCACGCTGATTGGCATGGGCACCGGCGTGGCCTACGGATACAGCCTCATCGCCACCGTAGCACCGAAGATTTTTCCCCAGTCCCTGCGCACTGGTTCTGGCAATATGTCCGGTTACCCCGACGTTTATTTCGAAGCAGCCGCCGCGATCACGACGTTGGTCCTGCTCGGCCAGGTCATGGAGCTGCGCGCCCGCAGCCGCACCAGCGCGGCCATTCGCGCCCTGCTCAACTTGAGCCCGCAGACTGCCCGTTTGATTGACGCGGCCGGCAATGAAAAAGAAATTCGCCTTGAGCAAGTAAAGCCCAGAGATCGTCTGCGTGTGCGTCCGGGCGAAAAGATCCCGGTAGACGGCGTTCTCCTCGATGGCCGCAGTTCAATTGACGAATCCATGATTACCGGAGAATCCTTGCCGGTTGAGAAATCGCCAGGGAGCAAAGTCATCGGCGCAACAATCAACGGCACTGGTTCGTTCGTAATGCGTGCCGAGCGGGTGGGCAGCGAAACCTTGCTGGCGCGCATCGTGCAGCTCGTCGGGCAGGCGCAACGCAGCCGCGCTCCCATTCAGCACCTTGCCGACCGGGTTGCGAAGTGGTTTGTGCCTATCGTGGTAGCAGTAGCTGTGGTCACCTTTCTTGCATGGTTGCTGGTTGGTCCACAGCCACGTTTCGCGCATGCCCTGGTGAATGCCGTCGCGGTTCTCATCATCGCGTGCCCATGCGCGTTGGGGCTCGCGACGCCGATGGCGATCATGGTCGGCGTAGGCCGAGGCGCCCGCGCCGGTGTGCTGATCAAAAATGCCGAGGCACTGGAGATTCTTGAGAAAGTAGAGACGCTAGTCGTAGATAAGACTGGAACGCTGACTGAAGGCAAGCCCCAAGTGGTGGGAATGTCTCAGGCGTTCGGAGAGAATCCCGAACTGCTGCGTCTGGCGGCGAGCCTCGAGCGCGCCAGTGAACATCCTCTGAGTGCGGCGGTGGTCGATGCCGCACTCAGCCGTGACCTTAGGCTCTCCGAACCACAGGAGTTCCGCTCCCTGACTGGCAAGGGCATTACTGGAACCGTCAACGGAAAAAAAGTTGTTGTTGGCACTCCGGCATTGATGATGGAAGTGGGAGCTCTACAGAAACCCGCCGTTCTGCCAGCGGCCACGCCGGGTAGCACTACCCTGTGCGTAGCTATTGATGGCAGCTACGTTGGAACACTTGCTGTGGCGGATCGGTTAAAGCAGTCCACGCCCGAGGCGCTACGCAATCTCAAAGCCCAGGGTATTCGCATCGTGATGCTCACCGGAGACAATCGCGCGACCGCTGCCGCAATTGCCGAGAAACTTGGCATTGAGGAATTTGAAGCCGAAGTCTTACCCGAAAGAAAGCTGGAAATAATCCGCAAACTGCAAGGGCAGGGAAGGGTGGTCGCTATGGCCGGCGATGGCATTAACGATGCCCCCGCTCTTGCCCAAGCTGACGTCGGCATCGCCATGGGCACCGGCACCGACATCGCCATGGAGAGCGGCGGCATCACGCTGGTGAAAGGCGACCTCTCCGCAATCCTGCGCGCCCGCAATCTAAGCCAGGCCACCATGCGGAACATCCGCCAGAACTTATTTTTCGCTTTTGTCTACAACGCGGTGGGGGTTCCCATTGCCGCCGGAGTTCTCTATCCATTCTTCGGAGTTTTGCTCAGTCCCATCTTCGCCGCGGCCGCAATGAGCTTTAGTTCGGTGTCGGTGATCACGAATGCGCTGCGGCTGCGCGACGCGAAACTGTGACTCGTCACTGGTGTGGTGCGGGCAGTCTCAAAGCTTCCCCAGATAATCAATGATTTCCGGCTCGGTCCAGTCCACCGCTCCAATAAACTTGCGGCGCATCACGCCATTGCGGTCGATGATGTAGGTCTCGGGAAACTTGGACGTTCCATACAGCGCGTTGCTTTTCTGGTCGGGATCCCGCACCGTCAACAGATTGACCGAGTGATCTTTTACGAATCGCCGATAGTTACTGTCGTCCACATCGACGCTTACCGCCAGCACGGTCACACCCTTTGACTTCATGCGCTGTTGCATCCGGACCAGGGACGGCACTTCTTCCACGCAGGGCGCACACCATGTTGCCCAGAAATTCAGCACCACAATCTGCCCCTTGAACTGGCTCAGCGTGACCGCATGCTCAGAGTCGCGCACCGTGAAATCCGGAGCAGCCGTGCCGATGCGTGGCGGCCGCGAGCCGCTGTAGCAGCCGGAGAGAGCTAACAGAATTAACGTGGAGAAAATGGCGCCGCGAAAACGAAGGATGAGTCGCACACGGTTATAATAATAGATTCGGCATATGCCTGCGACAGACACAGCCAGCGGTCCACCCACAGTCTCGGTGATCGTACCGGCTCGGAACGAAGAAGCCTGCCTGAGGGTGTGCCTGCAGTCTCTGATCGCGCAGCAAGGTTCAGGGCAAGATCCGTTGTCTTTTGAAATCGTCGTCGTGGACGATCACTCGACCGACCGGACCCGCGACATAGCAAACTCGTTTGCTGGCCAGGGAGTTCGGGTGATCGATGCCGGAGCGCTTCAGCCGGGCTGGACCGGAAAAAATAATGCCGTTGCCGCCGGAGCCAGGACAGCGCGCGGCCAGTGGCTGCTCTTCACCGACGCCGATACCATCCACCTGCCGGGATCGCTGGCCTTCAGTCTGAAAGAAGCCAAGGGGCACGGTGCGGCTATGCTGTCTTATTCTCCGAAGCAAATCGTGAAAACGTTTTGGGAGAAAGCTGTCCTGCCCGTGATCTTCGCCGAACTTGCGGCCAGTTTTCGTCCCTCGCAAGTGAGCGACCCTAAGTCTGTGGCCGCGGCCGCCAATGGCCAGTACATCCTGATCGCGCGAGAAGCCTACGACGCCGTGGGGGGCCATGCCGGAATCGCATCCAGCCTCCTTGAGGACGTAGCCCTAGCCCGCGCGGTGAAGCAGTCGGGCCGAAAGATTTTTTTCCGCTACGGGGGAGATGCCGTTCGTACTCGCATGTATCGCAGCTTCGCCCAACTTCGCGAAGGCTGGATCAAGAACCTCGCGCTATTGTTCCCGGCCCCCTTACGGTTGGCCGCGTTGCGGGCAATTGAGTTTGTGCTGATTGTTGCCAGCGTCGCAATTGCCGTTGGCAACGGTCTGGGCGGGCGTTGGCAGCTCGCGGCGGCCTCAGCGATTCTTTGCGGGGTCGTTTATGCATTTTTCCTTATGCGAATCCGGCGTGCTCGTTTTTCCTGGGATGCAAATCTTCTCGCGTTGTTCGGCCTGCCTCTGTTCTCGTATTTGCTGTTGCGGTCAGAACGAGCCCACAATCAGGGGAACGTTTCCTGGAAGGGCCGCGA
>JAUTWY010000577.1 GCA_030838305.1 Acidobacteriaceae bacterium | reverse complement strand
GCCGGTTATTCGGCTGATTGGCCTCGGGCCGGTTGTTGGGTTGATTGGGCTGCGGCCGGTTATTCGGCTGATTGGCCTCGGGCCGGTTGTTGGGTTGATTGGGCTGCGGCCGGTTGTTCGGCTGATTGGCCTCAGGCCGATTGTTGGGTTGATTGGGCTGCGGCTGATTGTTCGGCTGTCCCGGACGGTTGTTTGGTTGATTCGTCTCAGGCCGATTGTTGGGCTGGCCCGGCCGATTGGGCTCAGGCTGATTCGGCTGTCCTGGCCGATTATTCGGTTGATTCGGCTGGTTGGCCGCACCCGGACGCTCGTTCGGCGCCGGTTGATTACCCGGACGATTCCCAGGCTGGTTGGTAGGAGCACCAGGAGCAGGCTGTCCCGGACGCGCCGCATTGTTGTTGCCGGGCTGGTTATTCGGCTGTCCCGGACGCCCCGCATTGGCGGCGGGGGCGTTGGGGTGTCCAGTGGTCGGTTGCGCCGGTTTACCGGGAGGAGCCACCTTCACAGCCGGATGCGCTTCTGCGGCGGGACGCAAGCTTGCCATCTCGCGCTTTGGGAGAGGCTGTCCAGGATGCGCTGCCATCGCCTGTTGTTGCTTCGCGAACGACGGTGGCGGCGGTGGAGGAGTCCTCTTTGCAATTACTTGACGGTTCATCACCGCAGGAGGAGGAGCGGTTACACGGTTCGCAGTCGAAGCTCTCGCTCCGAGCACCGCCTCCCGCGTGGGATTTACTGCAACCCTGCGCATTACCGGCGCAGATGCGATCTCTCGCGCATCCACCCTCACCGCTGCCCGGGCTACAGGCTGTGCGCTGGCAAAGGCACGTTGCGGAACCGCGGTTACCGCGCCCTGCACGTTTCGGTTTACGTACGTCACATTCGTAACGTTCGTGGTTCGGTTGACGATGGTCGTGTTATAGACGTTGGTGATGGTCGTATTGTTGACCGTGGTATTGCTGATATTGACCCGTTCGACGTAAGCCCGGCTGACGTGATAAGAGGGCACGTAAACCTCTCGCGGACCCAATGGGAACCATCCCACATTTGCACCGAAGCCCCCTCCACCGCCGCCAACAAACACCACCAAGGCCGGCGCATAAACTGCATGTACTTCCCTTGGCCCGGCTACCCAACCCCAACGTCCGCTGACACTCACCCAGCGTCCGTAGTGGAATGGAGCGTAGCCCCAGGAAGAGTCATCGACCCAGGTGTATCCCCAGGGATCGATCCAGTCCCAATGGCCCTCACGATAAGGCGCCCAGCCCGCTTCAACATGGGGGTACCAGACATGTCCGTAACTGGAATCGTCACGCCAGTCGCCGTTGTCATCGAGGTCGTCGTAACCGACCATATCGTTCGAGACATATTGCGCGGAGCGTGAGTGCTCGTGACGGTTATCACGACTATAGGCCCAGTCGTCGAATTGGTCAGGCTCACCGATCTGCTCGACATCGGCATTCAGGGAGTCGCTTCCGTTGAAAGTGGCTCTTTGTCCAGCGTGAATTTTATAGGTCTGGCCGTTACCGGTGGCCTCGCCTTCGCCCTCGCGTACGGTGACGACCGAGTAGCTTCCATCTTCACTGGCTTCGATTCGATAACTCCCGGGCTGGTAAATCGAGAACGCCAGGTTCGGTGTATCGATCTCGAAGGCATCGTCGCGGTCAAGGCCGCGCACCCGAATATTGATTGCGCCTGAACTCAACTGAACCTGCGCAGTGTGATCGTCCAGGTTGAGGAACGAGATGCCGGTATTCTCCGACAGGCGAATCACAGCCGATCCCAATTGAAGTTCAGCGCGAGAACCCTTGTCAGCCCACAGCTTGTCGCCCGTTGTCATGGGCCGGTTGGAAACAGCTCCGACCCAGTCGGCCTCGCCCGCCGGATCAAATGAAACCGAGCCTTCCATATAGCCAAGCCGAGCAACCCGGCTCGGCGGATCGTCCTGCGGTTGGTAATCATCCTGAGCGGCTGCGCATATGGGCAGAACGAAAGTTGCCAGTGCAAGCCCAAGCGCAGTGCCCCACCAACTAAACCGTCTTTTTGTGTTCTTCATAAGTTGTTGTTCCCTCAAGCTTTGTATTCGCGAAACCCGTGTCGCGGAATCTTTGCCTAACTTTGATGCCTTTTGTGGTTACTACGTCTACAGACCTATGACCTGGTACAAGTTAAGGATAAGACCCGAATTAAACTCCGCATAAGTACGATGCGAGGGTCCCGTCCCCCACCTCGCATGTGCCGACAGTTGCAACCTCCCCGATGAGAATTCTGTCTCATGCTGAGACGGTTGGCTCAGCGGCTATTACTTATGACCCACCTATGCCGTTTAAGTTGCTGAAAAATAGAGCTCCTGAGTACTAATCCTTCCGTTCTGTACAGTGGTCTCGGTCGTGCATCTGTTTCCCACATAACCGCGTGTTCTGGCTCCCCGAAGCTCTTCCTAACCGGGAAGAGGGGGAGCCCAACCGCACTAGATGGAGTCCGGGAAGGGGGCATGATCGTTGGCGCAACAAGGCACAGGTCGATCGCGTACGGCGCAAACCAGTACGGTTGCTGACTTGGCCCGCTTCTTCCCTGAAGCTACGCCGGTTCGGATCCCCGTTCAATTTACGCGTACCGGAAACCAGTTGG
This sequence comes from Acidobacteriaceae bacterium, assembly GCA_030838305.1. Classification (GTDB taxonomy): domain Bacteria; phylum Acidobacteriota; class Terriglobia; order Terriglobales; family Acidobacteriaceae; genus Sulfotelmatobacter. The sequence continues at coordinate 3,767 of JAUTWY010000577.1, read as the reverse complement.
GGTCCGCGCAAGTACAGGAAAGCACCGTGATCGAATTCGGAACATGCCGCGAGGTTCTGTTTGCCTGCGCTACGCCTTTGGAGTTCGCTGATGTCCTGCACTTGCGCAACTCGGATGGCTCGCTCGATACCGAAGCCTCGGTGGTTGCTGTGCAATACCTTCCTGGGGCCACCATCGTTGCGGCCCGCTTTCTGAATGCAGTTCCCAACTGGATCGTGAAATCATGACCTCATCGCAGCCTGAATCGGCAACTCCAAATCTTGCAGCCATATGGTCAAATGCCCGGCGTCTGCATCCCATTTACGCCGAACTGGCCCGCGAATTCACCATTGACGTGCCTGTGTGCCCTGCGCTTGAGGCCGGGGAAGACTCGCCGGAGAGCGAGTCCGTCGAGCAAGCCCAACAATGGCTGAACGCGATGGATGAGCGCCTGCAGGTCCACCAACTGCGGCAGTTTCTGCAAACCACTTCGGTCGTAGACCCCGCCCGTTTAGTGGCCCTGCTGCAGCACTTCCTGGCCAAGACCACTCGAACCGATGGCATGCGCGACAAAATCGACTTTCTGCTGGTGCAATATTTCAGCCAGAACGCGCCCACCGATCTCGAAGACGGCTCTGCCGATGTGGCTTACGTCGCGAATGGATTGGAGCCGGTACTCGGCAAAGTGGAGCTCAAACCGCCGGTATGGCTGAACGCGCTCGATCGCGTCCTCGATTCCGCGCAGCGCTGCCAATCACTCAACGAACTCTTACACGGCGGCGTGCTCGAGCAGGGGCGCAAGGCCAAAGCTCAGGCCGGCGACCTATTCTACCTGCCCATTGCATTGATCGCTTTCACTCGTTTTGGGTATCTCATGCGGCGAGTCTTCTTCCGCCTCATGCTGGCCGACCTCAACAATATTTTGGACGGTTTGACTGAATTGGAAGAAAAAGGCGTCGAAACGATCGACTGCCGGCGGGCCCAATTCTCCGCGCAGGAACCAATTCTTCGCCTGCGCATGATCTGCCAATCGTGGAAAGTCATGTTCCAGGCTGAGTACTCTTCCGGTCAGCCACTGCGCATGCTGGTGGATCTGCGTGCCTCGGTGGAGGCCGCCCTGGGTCGCGGTTCAGCTTCCGAAGATGGAGGATCGGCCGGCCCCTCTGCCACAGCAGCGGTGGGGCGAGCTGCGTCTGCCGGTGCATCAGGCGGAGCTTCCGCCGGAGCGAAGGCGCGCGTGCACTTACCACGAGTGGTAGCCGAGCCGGCAAGCAAAATCGCCGCCGCTGAGTCCGTTGCGGAATTCGAAGTCGAAGCCGCCGCGCCAGAGTGGAATCCGGATGAGGATTCGCAACCGGGCAATCAGAAATAGGAAATCAGGGAGTTAAAGGCGGCGTACCGAACAAGCGTCGCAAAAAAGTGATGAATTCCGTGAGTGAGGCGGGACTTCACGAAAAGGAAACTGGCACGTGAATCATCCGACCGTACTCATAATCGCCGACGATGTGGAATTTTCCCGGAGCATCACCGCGCGCTGGCAGATGGAGCGGCATGTCCCAACTTTTACGCTGCTGAGAGGGGATCTCTGGCCGTGTAGTGTCGATAACTTTGCGGTTGCGATTGTGGGCCCGCTGCGCCGCGAACTGCTTTCGGTGGTTCTAGAACCTCTGCACTCGACCCAACAGCCCTTATTTTGCGTTTGCGACGATGCCCCTACCGTGCATTTGGTGCGGGGGCGTTGGCCACGCACCTCAGTGCTGCGTCGCGATGAAAACTGGCTGAACATCTTGATTGTGGCGGCGGCTGAGGCCGTACTCCGGGCGGGCGCCGAAGCCCGCGCCCGCGCCGCCGAAGAAACATGTGCCATACTCGAACGTCAAGCCATGCTCGGCCGCTACATCGTCGACATGCGGCACGGCCTGAATAATGCGCTCACCTCGCTCCTGGGTAATTCCGATCTGCTCCTGATCGAACCCGGCAGCCTTTCGGCCCAGGCCCGCGCCCAGATTGAAACCATTCGCAACATGACCCTGCGTATCCACGAGGTGCTGCAACGTTTTTCATCGCTAGAAAAGGAAATGAATGTAGTGGCACAGCAAGTGGAACGGGATTCGGGAAAATACCGCGTCGCTGCTGCGGCAGGCGACTGATGCGAGAAAATTCATTCTCCCCCTCGGAAATTTGCGGCTTGCTTGGATCGAGCGCGAGCTTTTCTCGCCGCTCTTGGGAAAAGAGATTCTATGCATAAATTGATCGCGACCAGCACCATCCTCGAACACGAGCTCTCGGAACTGCGCTTGTTAATGGAGCGTCAAACCGGCATCGTTCTTGATTGTCCGAACAGCGCGCTGGCCGCACATGTGGCCGACTATATCGAGGCACAAAACCTTGGATCATCGACCACTTTGCTCGAACGTCTTCGGGCTTCTGACCAGGATCCTTCCAGTTTGCCAGCGATGCTCGATGGCTTAATTAATGTCAACACCGGTTTCTTTCGCCATCCCGGCGCGCTCAATGCTCTGGCGCGGCACGTGGTGCCGCAGTTGTGCGCCCGCAAGTCGGCTGACGGACCCAGCCCGCTGCGCATCTGGAGCGCAGGCTGCTCCACCGGAGAAGAGGCTTACACCATCGCGATGGCGGTCTGCGACGCATTAAGCAATACATCCGCCAGCAACGGAAACAATGGCAAAGGAGTGAACAGCGGCAACTCAAATGGAAATGGAAATGGAAATGGTACGTCCGCCGCTCGTAATGGAGGCATCGCCCAGAGCGCGCCGGCCGCGCAGGAATCCGGCAGGCCCACTTCATCGTTATCGGTTCACATCGTAGGCAGCGACTTGCTTCCCCACAATATCGAAGCCGCCGATCGTGGAGTGTATCGGCAGTCTGCTCTCGATGGACTTCCACCGGCCACAATACGCAGCTATTTCTCGAAGATCAGTTCGCCCTCCGTTGCGGCAAATATCGCGCCGGACGAAGCGGAAGACGGAGCGCCAAGACTAGTAAAGAGTGGTGCTTCCGGCGGCTCTCAGAGTGCCGCGCACTTGTTGGTGAAACCACGGCTGCGCAGCCTGGTGACTTTCAACTGCATGAATCTTGCCCGCCCGGGGTATATCGGACGCTTTGATTGCATTTTCTGCATGGACGTCCTGCCGCATTTTTCCCGCGCCCAGCGCATTGCGCTGATCGAACGTCTCCATCTTTACCTGGAACCGGGCGGATACCTTTTCCTAAGCCAGACGGAAAAGCTCATTACCTCAAACCTGAACTTCCGCTCTGAAACGTTCGACGGCTACACGTTTCACCGGAAGCCGCTGGCAGCCAGCGCGGCGTACGGGCGGTAGCCGGAAGAATCAGACGGGATTCTGGGACTAGATTGAATTGGGTCCACGCAGGAAGGGATTCAACACTTCGATTCCATCCAACTTCTGTCCGGCCGGCAAATCTTCGGTCAATAGATAGCCGCAAGCGGATGCCTTGGCAGCGGCTACCATCAGCGCGTCCCAATAAGACAGTTGGTAGCGGTCCTGAATTTTCCATCCTTGTTCGACAAGAGCCGCATCCGTCGTCAGAGGATTCCATGCCAGCAGATCGCGAACTTCGGCGCGTGCCTCATCGCCAGCTCCTGGACGTTTCCGCACCGCATTGACATAGAACTCACTGAGCACCTGAAAGCTGATTCGCCCCAGGCGGTTCTTCCACAATTCTGCGCGCCAGTTCCGCGCGGCCTGCTGTTTCTTAGGGTCCGCCTCGTCCATAGCGTAAAGAAATACGTTGGAATCAACGAA
>JAUTWY010000563.1 GCA_030838305.1 Acidobacteriaceae bacterium | reverse complement strand
GGCGTGGGACCAAATTTCTTTGAGACGCTGCATATTCCATTTCTTGCCGGCCGCGGATTCAATGCTTCCGACTTCAAGCTGTCCGCGTCGAACAGCGCGGCGACTCCAACTTCGGCGCCAACTCCCGTGATAGTGAATCAGGCGTTCGTCGAAAAATATCTTGGCAAGGAAAATCCGCTCGGGAAGCAGTTCGGCGAATCGGAGGCTCGTGGGAACGACGCGAGGAGTCCGGGCTACGAAATTATCGGCGTGGTGCGCGACGCGAAATATAGCAACCTGCGCCGCGAGATTCACCCCGGGATGTATATGCCGCAAAGCGCTGGAGGAGCGTCATTTGAATTACGCACGGCAGCCGATCCCCAGGCGATTCTTCCCGCGATACGGGAAGTCGTTTCGCAAGTAAGCACCAATTTGCCGCTTTTTGACGTGAAAACAGAATCGGTGCAAATCGACCGGTTGCTGTTTCAGGAACGGCTGGTCGCGCGATTAGCGAGCTTCTTTGGCTTGCTGGCGCTGGTGTTGGCGTGCGTGGGACTTTACGGACTGCTTTCGTACGAAGTTTCGCGACGCACACGCGAAATCGGAATTCGCATGGCGCTTGGCGCGCACCCCGGAAGCGTGCTGAAGCTGGTTTTACGGGAAGGAATTGTGCTGGCCATTATCGGAGCCGCCATAGGGATCGGCGTGGCGCTGGGCGTAACGCGCTATTTGACTTCGATGCTCTACGACGTCCATGCCAACGATCCACTAACGATGATTGCCGTCGCCGCACTGCTAACGGTTGTGGCGCTTACCGCATGCTATATTCCGGCTCGCCGCGCAATGCGTGTGGATCCCATGGTGGCACTGTGATACGAGTAGTGCTTAGCGCAGGTTGAGTGGTAACCCTCCTTTAGAACAACGCCCAATAAACGTCTGGGAGCTTGCGAATCCATGCCCGCGGATATTCGGAAAATCTGATTTGTGGACGGTCCCGGTGATTGTTCCCGAGTCACTCGGAAGTTATTCTGCGAGTTCTTCGAAACGGTCCAGAAGTCCGGTTCGAGGAAATGCGCTGGACCGGAACGCGGCTCCGATCTCCTCGAACCCCGTTTCTGGATAGTTTCCGACTTGCCGACCACTCCTCCATATGGTCGGATCGGCTACGCTCTGATGAACAGTGAAAACTTGGCCGTCCCATGTGCGACGGCCGTGATATGAAAAACGGCTTTGACTTGCCTGGACGGTTGATGAATGGGTACACCGTTCACGCGACGCGCAGAAAGCGTATAATTCTCCTCGTTTGCCTGCAACCATCCGAATTTGTTAGTCCTACCATTCAGTTTGGAGTCGATTCCCGCATGCCGCCACCCGTGGCGGCGACCTCCAAAGTAAGCATGGTAATATCCCACGCCAGTATGAAAGCGAATAGTGCAGCCTCTGATTATGCGCTTGGCAACACCGATGCGGAACACGAGCGCCTAATCCGACAGGCTAAGTGGCTAGCTACTCCCACGGAACGATGCTTTCGCGAAGCGGGCATTGGTCAGGGCCAATGTGTTCTGGATCTAGGATCCGGCGTGGGAGATGTAACTCTACTGCTGGCCCGGATTGTTGGCCTTGCAGGAGAAGTAGTGGGTGTCGAGCGCGATCCGCGCTCGATCGCTCGTGCCAAGTCTCGTGTGGCGGAGGCTGGCCTCCACAACGTGAGATTCACTCAGTCGGATGTCTCCCAGATTTCGAATGACAAACCGTTCGATGCTGCGGTGGGCCGCTACATACTAATGTTTCTTCCCGATCCGATTGGCGTTTTGCGTTCGCTAGCTCGGTTGATTCGTCCTGGCGGAGTTTTGGCTTTCCAAGAGCCCTGCTGGGACTCATTCCTCTTGCACGCCGCACGCTTACCGCTTTGGTCGGTTGGTGCGTCTCTAATGCTGGAGACCTTCAAACGTTCGGGAGCAAACACAGGAATGGGCCCCGCTCTCTCCCGGATTTTTCAGGAAGCGGGCTTACCGGCACCGTCCACGCGAATGGATACGTTGTTCGGAGCGGAGGAATGGATGCCCGATGTTCTTCGCAGTCTCCGCCCGCAGTTTCTGCAGTTTAACCTTCCCTTCGAATCACTCGGTGATTTCGATACTCTTTCCCAGAGACTTCAAGCTGAAGTCGCAGCAACGGACATGAGGACCCCGCTGCCGGACCTCGTCAGCGCGTGGTGCCGAAAACCAGAACGTGTGCCCTCCCAGTAGTGCTCTACGACGTGAATGTCACATTAATCGATCGAATCCAGCCTTGATTCTCACTCCTGGGGAAAAAGAGTAGTAATTCTTGCAAATTGCTTTCTCTCGGTCAGCGAATGGGGACGTGCCCCTTCTTTGGAAGTAACAACACGAGCGTGGATGCTATCAACAAGCAAATGCTGACGAAGGCTAAGCCACCGTACAAACTGCCTGTTCTTTGTTTAATCAACCCGACCGCCGAGGGCCCCACAAAACCACCGAGGTTCCCAACGGAATTGATTAGGGCGAAACCCGCCGCCACAGCAAGTCCAGAAAGAAACTCGCTTGGCATTGCCCAGAAGGGGGCCAAAAAGCCGCAAAGACCGATTTCCGCGAAGGACAAAAGCGTCACGGCAAGAAATGGAGAGCGAGTTGTGCCCAGCAGCGCGATAGCAAATGCTGCCGTGATCGCCGGTATGGCCACATGGTATTTGCGCTCCAGCTTGCGATCGGAGCTGCGGGAAATAAGAATCATCGCGGCGACGCCCGCCAGACTTGGAACCATGACCAGTAGGCCGATGGTGCTATTGGAATATCCGCCTGATAAGGCTTTAATGATCTGAGGCGACCAAAAACTCATCGTATGTCTGCCGACCATCATCCCGGAATAAATCAAGACCAAATACCACACGCGGCCGCACGTCAATGCTTGAAGCACAGAATATTGGCGCTGTTTCAATTTTCCCAATTCTTCACATTTCAATTCCGCTTGGATGCATTCCTTTTCATTCTCAGTAAGAAATCCGGCCTCCTGTGGTCGGCATGGCAGCAGAAAGTAAGTGAGGAAACCAAAGATTATGGCTGGAATTCCCTCTAAGATCAGGAGCCACCGCCAACTTGCAACACTCAACCAATAGGCATGATCCAAGATGTAACCTGACAACGGAGCTCCTACGATACTGGCCACCGGCAACCCCGTTAGAAACATCGCAATCGCACGTGCCTGTTCCCGCCGGGGAAACCAATAGGTCAGGTACAAATAGATTCCTGGGACATAACCTGCCTCAGCCAGCCCCAGTAGAAAACGCGCAACATACAATTGATGCACAGTCTGCACAAAGCCGGTCAACGTGGCCACAATTCCCCAGGTCAGCAGGATGCGGGCGATCCAGATCCGCGCGCCGATCTTGTGCAGGAGCAAGTTGCTAGGAATTTCAAACAGAAAGTATCCGATAAAGAAAATTCCAACGAGCAAACCAAACTGTTCGCTGGTTATGGCCAACTCTTTGTTCATGGTCAACGCCGCAAAGCCAATGTTAATGCGGTCGAGATAAGCAATGACGTACAGGAGAAAAAGATAGGGGAGAATACGGATTCTCAGTTTTTGAATCGTCTTCGTCTCGATGGAGGTCGGAGCGATTGCGGGTCCGCTGGCCATGCGCACCTCCCTGTGGAGCCGGCTCAATCGAAAAATTCGCTCAGGCTGCCGCGAGAGACTTTGGGCCAGTTGAGGAGAACTTAGGCCCAATACCATGAATTGGTCAAGCAGCCAGTCGGGCGTGATCGGCGAAGCATCCCACGCCGAAACGGCAAACCGGCTTGGCCCCACAGCGCGGCTATCCACGGATGCGTCATACCTTCCCCGTCAGCAGCACTGGTGCTGTATTGTCTGGATGCGTCAGATTTGCCGAGCTTCTCGCTCGTGAAACGCCGTACTACGGAGTGCTGTTCGCACTCCGATCTCCGCGAACCCCGTTTCTGGATAGTTTCCGAGTCGGAAACCATTCGTTCAGAATCGCGACGTCCCTCGTGCAGTTCTGGATTGCGGACGCTCGGTGTGAGATAGAATCGATCTGTTCGTTACCCCTAGTCACAGGTCCGAATGTACCGTGCGATGGTTGCTCAGCTATACTCTGGCCCACGCATGGCGTTAACTCCGGGCGCGAAACTCGGGCCGTATGAAATCCAATCACCGTTAGGTGCGGGCGGCATGGGTGAGGTGTACCGCGCGAGGGACACGCGCCTCGATCGCGACGTTGCGATCAAGGTCCTGCCTACGAGCCTTTCGTCCGACGGTTCTCTGAAGCAGCGATTGGAACGAGAAGCCAAAGCTATTTCCAAACTTTCGCACCCTCACATCTGCATACTTCATGACATTGGTCATCAAGACGGCGTGGATTTCCTGGTCATGGAGTACCTGGAAGGCGAGACGCTCGAGCAGCGACTAAGCAAGGGGCCGCTGCCGCCGGAGCAGACCATTCGTATTGCCGCTCAAATGGCCGGCGCGCTCGCCAAAGCCCACAAATTGGGTATCGTTCACCGCGATCTCAAGCCATCGAATGTCATGCTGACGAAAACGGGCGCCAAGATGATGGATTTCGGTTTGGCGAAAGAGTTCGGCCCTGCTCACCTGCCCGATGTCCTGACGGCGATGACCGCGGAACAATCGAAATTGACCGCCGAAGGGATGATCGTCGGAACGTTTCAGTACATGGCGCCCGAGCAATTGGAAGGCAAAGAAGCCGACGCACGCACAGACATTTTCACACTCGGGACAGTGATCTACGAAATGGCCACTGGCCAGCCAGCATTCACCGGGAATAGCCGCGCGAGCTTGGTCGCCGCTATCCTTTCTTCCGAACCACCGCCCATGAAGGCTTTACAGCCGATGACACCGGAGGCACTTGAGCGCGTCGTTAGAAAATGTCTGACGAAAGATCCCGACGAACGTTGGCAGAGTGCCAGCGACCTGGCAACCGAGTTGAACTGGATCGCCGAAGGAGGCTCGCAGGCGGTAGAAGCGGGGCTCGCTCGAGCAGGCAACAGGAATTGGCAGCGCGCAAGTTGGCTCCTGACCGCCACGTTTTCTCTTTTAGTGGTGGCTGGCGGCGCGGCCTGGTGGAAAGCGAGCAATCGGCGCCCGACCGCCATGTATTTCCAAACATCAGTGCCCTTCTCCGCGGACGACGTGGCTCTGTCTCCAAACGGTCGGATGCTGGCAATGGTCGCCTACTCCAAGCAGACGAACAACTACGTGCTCTGGACGAATGAAGTCGGGGGCCGGCAGACCAATTCGTTGGTTGGGACGCAGGACGCGTCCTACCCATTTTGGTCGCCGGACGGCAGATCCATCGGGTTCTTCGCTGACGGCAAACTCAAAAAGGTGGATCTGTCAGGAGGACAGCCCCAGGTGCTGTGCGATGCGCCCAACGGGCGTGGCGGCACGTGGAATCGGGACGGAGTAATCGTATTCGCGCCCGACTCACTCGGAGGGTTGTCCCGCGTCTCTTCCTCGGGAGGCTCTCCGGTTGAAATGACCAAGCCGGACACGTCACGCTTTGAAACCACCCACCGCTGGCCGGTGTTCCTGGCGGACGGGAAACATTTTCTTTATCTGGCTGCGAATTTCAGCGGGCAGTTAGAAAACAATGCGATCTTCCTGGGCTCATTAGATTCGCAGGATAGACGCTTGCTGGTTAACACGAGCGCGAACGCGGCGTACGCAGAGCCAGGTTACCTGCTGTACCTGCGTGACAAGACACTGGTGGCGCAACCGTTCGACCGTCGGCGCTATGTTCTGAGCGGCGAGCCGCACCCCTTGAGCGATGACGTGCTGTACTTTCCTGGGGTGGACAGGGCTGTTTTCAGTGTTTCCAGTGGGGAGGTTCTGGTCACGCAAACGGGAAGAGGCGCGTCCGGCTCGCAATTGACGTGGTTTGACCGACGCGGAAAGGCAGCGGGCACGCTCGGGATGGTTGGGTCGTATCCCAACGTGCGGCTCTCGCCAGACGGGCGCAAGGTCGCCGTGGAACAAGCCGACCCAGACGGACGGACCACCCATATTTGGATCTATGAACCGGCCCGGAGTGCAACGACGCGGCTGACGTTCGACCCATCGCTGCATCAGGCCCCTATCTGGAGTCCTGATGGTAGGCAGATCCTGTTTGGTTCCAACAGCAAGGTCGGCTTCCACCTTTATCTCAAAAATGCCGATGGCTCCGGTTCCGAGGAGCAAGTAGCCGATTTCGGCGCCGGTATGCAGGTCAATCTTTGGGACTGGTCGCGCGATGGCAAGCACGTACTGTTCAGAAAGGGAAACGAGCTGTGGGACCTCTCCTGGCCTGAGCGCGTGGCCAAGCCGCTGTTGCAAGTCAAGTGGACGGTACGGAACGCACAGTTTTCCCCCGATGGCCGCTGGATGGTTTACGCCTCGAATGAGACGGGGAGTATGGAGATCTACGTGTCCCCTTTTCCGAGTGGCAACGGCAAGTGGCAGGTGTCAAGCACAGGAGGACAGGAGCCGAGATGGCGCCAGGACGGAAAGGAGTTGTTCTACGTGTCGGCGGACGGAAAGTTGATGGCCGTGGCAGTGGCGACGGACGCCGGTTTCAAGGCCGGCTCCCCGGTCACGCTTTTTCAGACTCACCGGCGGCAGTCGGTTTCCTCGCAGGACGTTTTCCCCTATGACGTGAGTGGCGACGGGCAGAAATTCCTAATCATCACAAAAATGGACGAAGCCACAGCCGCGCCGCTCTCTGTGCTTCTAAACTGGTCTTCGGAGATGGAGAAATAGAATGGTCCGTACGCCTGAAAGGCAGGAATCCTCGAAGCCCAGGTTGCGATGATCAGTGTCGGCTGGAATCGGCTGTCAATAATGCAATTCACAATGCAATTACACGAGGATTCGTGAATGCAGCATAGTGCAACGGGTCGTTACGTCAACTGCATGGAAGAAATACGGGGTCGTGTCAGCGTGGTCGAAGCAGTCGGCCAGCATCGTGTGACGACCGGGCTACAACGTTGCGATATCGAGATCGTCTTCTTGCAAATGCGTAAGGTCCTTGAACTAATCGCCTTCGCATCTCTCACCGCGAACAAAGAAAAATACTCGCTTGCCCACGCTAAGTTCGCCGAACATTGGAACGCAAAGAGGATGTTGGAAGAGCTTGCGAAGATTAATCCAGCCTTTTACCCGATTCCTATGGCACATCCAGTTCTCCAACCAAGTGGCATGAAGCATTGGGAGCCGTTGACCGAAGGCTTCTTAACAAGAGACGATTTCGTGAAGTTGTACGACACAGCCAGCGAGTTTCTTCACGTCACGAACCCGTTCACAATAAAGGACCCTCAAATGCAGATGGCATACAGCATGAAGGGTTGGGTGGAGCGAATCAAAGCTCTTCTTGCGTTACATATGATGACGTTGGTAGACGACCAGCGGTGGATAATTCAAATTCCCGATTCAGGGGAAATCAAACTTTTAATCGCCGTGCCTCGCAACTGAAGCCGTCAAGTTTGTCCCCAGTCGAGAGCCGATCCAGAAGCGGCGGCAAGACATCGTCGGTGAGATGCCGTTTGAATTGTTCAATTGTTCCGAAGTGCTTTTGGCACGTCGAACACCCGGTCTCCACGATCTTGTGCTGCGGGTTCATGAACGTGTCCAGATCGTGGCGCAGTATT
>JAUTWY010000556.1 GCA_030838305.1 Acidobacteriaceae bacterium | reverse complement strand
CCGCGAGCGGCCGAGAATCTGGACGAAAGGTTCGATGATTGTATCCGGCGCAATTTCAACATCGCTGTCCATCACGCAGGTGGCGGGATAGAAGATGGTAACGCCCTCGGCCATAAGTTCGTGAGCTTTGCGCATCCGGATCTGATGGTCGATGAAAGAAAGTTCGCCGCGCGTGTTGACGCCGAGAACCTCGGCAGAATTCTCCGTTTTCCAAACTACAACTTTTTGCCTGGCTTGCCGCAAGACAGCTGCCATGTCAGTCAGGTAATACTCAGCATGCGGGTTGGCGGTGGAGAGCTTCTCGATGTGGGAGAACAATAGCGGGACGGAGAAGGCATAGAAGCCTGCATTGATCTCACGGATCTTTTTTTGAGCCGGGCTGGCAGATTTTTCTTCGACGATCGCCTGGACTTCGGCGCTGCGAGGATTCTTTCGGATTACGCGGCCATAGCCTGTGGGCTGGTCGAGCTCGGCGCTGAGCAGGGTCATGGCGGCTTGCTCGTCCAGATGGAAGTTGAGCAGGCAGGCGATGGTTTGAGGTGTGATCTGAGGGGCGTCGCCAGAGAGAACGATGACGTGATCGTAGGCGGCGAGCGGCGGGCGGGCGACCATTAAGGCGTGGCCGGTGCCGCGCTGCTCGGATTGCAAGATGAAATTGACGCTCGTGTTGGCTAGAGCGGCGCGGACGCGATTGGCTTCGTGGCCAATGATGGCGAAGACGTCGCTTGTGGGAACGACGCGGGTGGCGGCGGCGATCACGTGCGCCAAGAGCGGCTTTCCGCCGACCTCGTGGAGGACTTTAGGCAGCTGCGACTTCAGGCGTGTGCCTTTGCCGGCGGCCATGATGGCGATGGCAACGCGGGGGGCGGACGTAGTTTTCGAGGAAGACGGGTTCGTGGATCTCTTCATTCGCCTCACTATACCTTGAGCTGGAATTGTACAGAAGTGGGGAGACCGGGCTTTCGCAGCGAGTTCTGGTTTGGGCTTCGAACCAGAACTCTGAATCGCGGAGGGCGCGGAGGAAGATCCGCGCTCGGCGGAAGTCTTAGGGGTTAGAGTCCCAATCCTCCGTCGACGGCGAGAATCTGTCCGGTGATGAATTGTGGGGCGGTGGCGAAGAACAGAACGGCTGCGGCGATTTCGTCGGCGCGGCCGTTGCGCCGCATGGGCGTCTGCCTCGACATACGCTTCATGAATGCAGCGGCGGACTTCTCACCAAGATCGATCATGCCGGGCGCGACCGCGTTGACGGCGATTTCCGGGGCCAGAGCTTTCGCCATGACCTTGGTCAGCATGTGCAAGGCGGCTTTCGAGGAACAGTAATGCGCGTGCGTGGGCCAGGGGCGCAGACCGCCGAGCGAGCCCATATGAATGATTTTGGCTTCGATTGTTTGCAAGCTTCCGCGCGGCTTGCGGCGCATCCATTTCAAGGCTTCGCGGGAGACGAGGAAGGGGCCGCGGGTATTGGAGGCGAACATGGAGTCCCACTGGCGAAGCGTGAGGCGCTCGAAGTCAGCAGTAGCGTAGTTGGCGGCGTTGTTGACGAGGATGTCAATGCGGCCCAGTTCGCGCCCGGCGTCCTTCATCATCGCTTTCACGCTGGCTTCGTCAGTGATGTCGCAGCGCAGGGCGAAGGCGCGAACGCCATGGCTGGAAAGATCGATTACGGTCTGCTGGGCTTCACGGGCGGAATCGCGAAAGGTGATCGCGACGTCGGCACCGGCCTGGGCGAGGGCCAGGGCGGAGGCGCGCCCGAGGCGGCGGGCAGCGCCGGTGATGAGGCAGGTTTTGCCGCGCAGGGGTTTGAGGGGGTCTGGGTGCATGCGGAATTCTACCGCGAATGGGAACGCTACCAAGTCATGAACCACCCTTCGACTCCGCTCTGGTACGGTTGAACCCTCTACTTTTCTTTGCACTTTCAGACAATTTCCCAGTGGAATCTCCCGGGAGCGTAAGGCTACAATCCCACCGTGCTGGAGTCGCGCCAAGTCGTGGTTTACTCGCGCAAGGGGTGTCATCTTTGCGAAGTGGTGAAGGAGAGCCTGACCAAGCTCTCGCGCCGCGGCGGATTTACGTGGCGGGATGTGGACGTGGATAGCGACAGTGAACTGCGACGGCAGTTTAATGACGAAGTTCCGGTTGTGTTTATCGATGGTCGCAAGGCATTCAAGTATCGGATGGATGAGCGAGAGTTTCTACGGAGGCTAGCGAGCTAGGGCGGCCAACTTTCCGGAATTCAGTGATTCCGACCTTTCTGTCCCTTCCAAGCTACTGAAACGAAAGAAGTAAATGAGGACACGTTCGTTATCTTGCTACGCTTTATCTTCTCAGGCATGCTCGAAACGATGGGGGAAATCGAACAAGTTGAGGGGCTGGACTCGCTCGGGAGCGATCCGGAGTCGATTAGCGCGTGCGTGGCCAAGATCTTCCACGTAACCAGAACGGAAGTCGCGCTGATGGAACTTACTGGAAGCATGCTGAGCTTCCTATACCCCGAAGAGTTGAAAACGGCAGGGGCGATTCCGCTTTCCAGTTCGGCGGTGGCGGCCCGCACTGCGCGCACCAAGCAGGCGGAGATCTTTAACGGCTTCGCGGAAGTGAAGCACTTCAGTGTTTTTGAACTGGTCAAGCTGGGCGATACCGGGCTGGATGATCAAGTGATTCAGAAGCTGATGTCCGCTCCAGTTCTTGCCAGGAACGGAGAGGTGGATGGCGTGATTCAGGTCTCCCGTAAGGCCCCGCGCCCAGCCGCGGCGGGTCCCGACTTTACTCCTGAGGATTTACGCAAGCTGGAAACGGTTGCTGCCCGTGTGGGAAGGTTGATGGCCAAGGGTAAGGCCGTCGCACAGGCGACCCTCAGCGATTTAAAAATATTTTCAACCTAGCGTGAATCCGACCTGGTTCTCATTGGCCCTTCCTCTTACCTTCAAGACCAACGACTTGATATCGGCCAAATCGCAGGTTGTGCGAGTCAGCGTAGTAGACCACGAACACTTTGCCATTTCTTATCAACAGAGGCCAGCAGTAACCCCCGTCAATAATCTGACCCGTGTAGGTATCCAGTACCGTGCGATCTCCAAAAGTCATTCCGCCGTCAGAGGCGACTCCCCACTGTATCCGCTACAATCATCCGGCCATGTTGCGCACTGAACTCTACGCCGATCCGGACAACGTGTTTGTGCACGACGCGATTCTGGTATCTTGCCGGCGGCATGGGAAAAAGACAGCGCTGGTGGATGCTTCATGCGGGCGACGGCTCAGTTATGCCGAGTATGGGGAGACGGTGGAAGCGCTGGCGCGGGGGCTGGTGGCAGCGGGGATAAAGCCGGGAGAAGTGATTGCTATTTTTCTGGCTAATTCCTGGGAGTTCTGCGCGGCTTATCATGCCGCCACGCTTGCAGGAGCGATTCCGACGCTGCTGAATCCGACGTATCGCGAGCGGGAAGTGCGGCATCAGTTGGGGAATTCGGGCGCGGTGGTGCTGATCACCGACCGGGTGAATATTGACGGGATCGATCTGGCAGGGTTACCGAATCTGCGCCGCGTCTATTGCACGCGCGAGCGGGGAAGTGGGGCTGAGGTTTTTTCTGATCTGTTAAAGCCGGTGAGCGCGACACCGCCTTTGACTGCTCTATCGTCGCAGAAAACTTTGGCGGCGTTGCCCTATTCGAGCGGGACGACGGGGATGCCGAAGGGCGTCATGCTTTCGCACCACAATC
>JAUTWY010000523.1 GCA_030838305.1 Acidobacteriaceae bacterium | reverse complement strand
TGCGGCATTGCTGATCAAGCTTAGTTCCCGGGGTCCGGTATTGTTCGTGCAGAAGAGGTTGGGCCTGAACAAACGGCGGTTTTCGATTTATAAGTTTCGAACCATGGTGCCGGACGCGGAAAAGAGGATGGCTGAAATTCAGCATCTGAATGAAGTCAGCGGCCCGGTGTTTAAGATCACGAACGACCCGCGAATGACTCCAATAGGCCGGTTCCTGAGAAAGACCAGCATCGACGAATTGCCCCAACTCTTTAATGTGCTCAAGGGCGAAATGAGTCTGGTGGGTCCCAGACCCCTTCCCGTACGGGATTACGAGGGCTTCAGCCAGGACTGGCAGCGTCGCCGATTCAGCGTGCGTCCCGGCATAACTTGCTTGTGGCAGGTGGGCGGGAGAAGTTCTGTGGCATTTGAGAAGTGGATGGAGCTCGACCTTCAATACATCGATAAATGGTCATTGTGGCTGGATTTTAAAATATTGCTGAGAACCATTCCCGCGGTATTGAGGGGATCGGGCGCCGCGTAAGACGATAAGGGCCGAGTAGCAGATATTTGCGAACGCAATAGAAATCGCAAGGGTCAAAAATCAGACGCTTTCACTTATAAATTTATGTTGAGTACTCAAGCGATGTTAAGCGGTGTCAAAGCTCAGGCGCCAAACGGCAAGGGCGACTATAACCACGAGGATTCGTTGTGGTTTGTGCCGCAGTTGGTGGCTAGACGGGCGGCTGAGAATCCGGAGGCGACTGCCCTCCAGCTGGGTTCTCAAGTTCTTACGTACGGCGAACTGGATTGCCAGGCGAACCAGCTCGCGAATTATCTACAGGAAATCGGGGTTGGACCGGAAAAACTAGTCGGACTGTATTTGGATCGGTCTCCGCAAATGGTGATGGCTGCGCTGGCGGTGATGAAGGCAGGTGGCGCATATCTGCCCCTTGATCCCACGTTTCCAACCCAGCGACTGGAGTCGATCCTAAAGGATGCAGATGTGTGTGCGGTAATCACCCGGTCCGGGACGCTTGGCAGCTTGGCAGCGGGGAATTGGCGTGTCGTGGATTTGGATCTCGACCGCTCGCAACTCACCGGCTATCGAGAGCAGCCCCCTGTGGTTGAGTTCAGTTCAGATCAGCTCGCGTATGTGATTTTTACCTCCGGCTCAAGCGGTCGTCCCAAGGGAGTGGAGATTGTGCACCGCGGGCTGCGGAACCTGATTTCATGGCACTGGCGCGCGTTTGAAGTAACCGCAGCCGACCGGGCGAGCCACTTGGCTACGCTGGGTTTTGACGCCGCGGTGTGGGAGGTCTGGCCCTATCTTACGATTGGCGCCAGCGTACACATGCCTGAAGAGGCGGTACGCGTTAATTTGGAAAGACTGTGTCCCTGGCTAGTCGAACAAAAGATCACGATTGCCTTTCTTGCCGCGGCGTTAGCGGAGCAGATGTTGTTTCGAGAGTGGCCGGCGCAAACCGCGCTGCGCATTCTGCTGACGGGCGCGGACACATTGCGACGTCGTCCTCCGGCTGGGTTGCCATTTAAACTCGTTAATAATTACGGCCCGACGGAATGCACGGTGGTCGCGACTTCGGCAACCGTGGCAGCCGCCGAAGATGAAGCCCGGCTGCCCTCAATCGGTCGAGCTATCGACAACACGCACCTGTACATCCTCGATGAGGACAGCAAACCGGTAGAACCGGGCATGCCAGGAGAACTGTGGATCGGGGGAGCCGGAGTGGCCAGAGGTTATCGCAACAGTGCGGAATCCACTAGGATTTCTTTTCCACCGAATCCGTTCAATTCCGAGGAAGGAGTGCGGCTATACCGCACGGGAGATCGCGTTCGCTCGCTGCCCAACGGTGAAATTGAATTTCTGGGCAGGCTGGATGAGCAGATCAAGGTTCGCGGGTACCGAATTGAGCCGGGAGAAATCGCGAGTGCATTGAATTCGCACCCGGACGTGCAAAGCGGCACGGTGATTGCCCAGGAAGATGAAGCGGGCGAGAAGCGGCTGGTGGCGTATGTGGTCCTGAATAGTGCGCGGCAGCCGACCGCAGCCGCCCTGCGGAATTATTTGCGTAAGCAGCTTCCGGACTACATGGTTCCGTCGAGCTTTGTGCAACTGCCCAGCCTTCCCCTTACTCCCAATGGCAAGGTCGACAAGTCAGCCCTGCCGTTGCCCCACGCTGGCAAAAGCCTGGCTGAGGCGGAGTTCATCGCTCCGCGCAGCATTGTTGAGGAGCGGCTGGCAGCGGTGATCGGCTCGCTGCTGCAGGTGGACCGCGTGGGGCGCAACGACAATTTCTTCCTGCTCGGAGGACACTCGCTGCTGGGCACACAACTGCTCACTAGAGTCAGCCAAAGTTTTGGGGTAGAACTAAACTTGCTTAATCTGTTCGATCATCCCACGCTGGCAGAGATGTCGCAGCAAATTGAAAAGCTGATTTTAGAAAAAATTGCGAGCATGGGCGTAGCCCCGCAGCAGTCGCCTCCATCAGCCTGGACGGAAGGAAATTTGCAGTGAATCTGGGCGCACCATCGCGATTAGACAATCCGAACGCCGCACTGAGCCTCTACCATCTGCTCGATCCCGCGATCCTCGGCAATCCCTATCCTTTATTCGACCGCCTGCGAAGTGAAGACCCGGTGCATTGGGATACATTCCTGCATGCCTGGGTGGTGACGCGATACCCGGAAGTGCTCGAGGTGTTGCACACATTCTCCGCCGAGCGCACCCCTACTCCAGAACAACTTACGGCCATGGGTCTGTCGAAGTTGAATCCGATCGCGCAGGTCATGGTGAAGCAGATGTTGTTCATGGACGCGCCCACTCATACACGCCTGCGCGGATTGGCCTCGAAAGCGTTCACCCCGGCAAAAGTCGACGTACTAAAAATGCATATCCAGGACATTGTGAATGGCCTGCTCGATCAGGTCGAGGACAAAGGTTCGATGGATGTGATTGCCGATTTGGCCGAGCCTTTGCCCGCGATCGTGACAGCAGAGATGTTGGGCGTACCGGTTTCCGATCGAGAGTACCTGAAGACGTGGTCGGCGAATTTCGCCGAGATGCTGGGGAATTTCCAGCATAACCCCGACCATGCAGACACCATGCTGCGCACCGTCCAGGAGATGACGTCGTATTTCCGGGATGCAATTCGTGATGTGAAACAGCATCCCCGAGAGGGACTCATCCATTCGCTGCTCACTGCCGAGATGGAGGGCGATCGCCTGACCGAAGAAGAAGTAGTCGCCAACACCATTGTGACCATGGTGGGTGGGCAGGAGACAACGACGAACCTGATTGGCAACGGCATGCTGACGCTGTTGCGTAACCCGGATCAGATGGAAAAGCTGCGCGAAGATTTGTCACTCATTCCTTCCGCGGTGGAAGAAATGCTTCGCTATGAGAGTCCCAGCCAGCATACCGCGCGCCTGGCGCCGAGCGACAGAGAACTAGGCGGAAAGCAGATTCGCAAGCGAGAGGCAGTAATCGCGGTGATGGCTGCGGCCAATCGCGATCCCGAGCGGTTCCCCGATCCGGCCCGCTTTGACATCACACGCAAGGACAATCGCCACCTCGCATTCGGTTACGCCGCGCATTTTTGTTTCGGGGCTCCGCTGGCGCGTGCGGAAGGGCAGATCGCCTTTGAGACTATTCTTCGCCGCTTCCCTGAGCTGATGCTCGAACCTCAAGAATTGGTTTGGAGAACGAATCTTGGCCTCCGTGGACTTACGTCCCTGAAAGTGAGATTCGGGAAGCAGTCGCCCGATGTCGAGAGGGCAAGCGCTGGCGCAGAGAGTCGAAGAGAAGCTCCCATCGTAGTGCTTGGCTCTGCCGCGGTCCAGCCTGAGATGGAGAAGCAAGCTCTGATCAAGAAGTATCTCGCAGAGCAGACGCACCTTGACATGATTCCGCCGCGGTCCGGCTCGGAACCGGCGCCATTATCCTTTCCGCAACAACAGATATGGCTTCATTGTCAGATGGCGCCTGAAGTTCCGGTGTACAACGAACTGGTTACGATCTACCGGACCGGGCCAGTGGATGTCGCTACACTGGAACGCTGCCTGACCGAAATCGTCCGGCGCCACGAAGTTTGGCGCACCACGTTCGAAATGGTGAACGGTCAACCGGTACAGGTAATTCACCCGGCGAGCGAGATCAAGCTGCCCATCATTGATCTCCGAAATGTGGCGAAGCTTGATCGCGAACAGGAAGCGTTGCGCTTGGCAACCGAGGAGAGTCGCAAGCCATTTGATTTAAGCCGCTTGCCCTTAGCGCGTTTCACCCTGCTACGGCTGGATGAGAATTCTTACCAGTTGTGGGTCAGTTTGCATCACATTATCTTCGACGGACTCTCGATTTACCGAGTGCAGTTGCCGGAACTGGTAGCGCTGTACGGCGCCTTCTCAAAAGGCGAGCCTTCGCCGTTGCCCGACCCGCCGATTCAATATGCTGACTATGCGGCTTGGCAGCAACAGTGGCTTCAAGGAGAAGAATTTTCCCGCCAGATGAGCTACTGGCGGGAACACCTATGTGGCAACCTGCCAGTGTTGCAATTGCCGACGGACCACTCCCGTCCCGCCGTGCAGAGCAACCGCGGCGCCCAACAGCCGGTTCGACTTTCCTGCGCCTTGAGCGATGAATTGCGGATGCTCAGCCGTAGGGAAGGGGCAACCCTCTTCATGACGCTTCTGGCCTCCTTTGCGACCCTTCTGCACCGCTACACCGGTCAAAGCGAGATTATCGTGGGGACGGTAAGTGCGGGGCGGAAGCGTTCGGAATTAGATGGACTGCTGGGCTGTTTCCAAAACCCTCTTGCGTTACGGGTGAACCTTGCCGGCGATCCGACGTTCCGTGAACTGATTCGCCGAGCTAAGGATCTTACCTTGGGCGCTTTGTCCAATGATGATGTGCCGTTTGCCACGCTGGTACATGAACTTCATCCGGAGCGTGATTTCAGCCGCAACCCAATGCTTCAGGTCTTGATCTCACTGGCGCCGACGATGACCAAAGTAGAACCGGGTTGGGATGTGAGCCAGATGACGGTGGATACCGGCGCAGCGAAGTTCGACCTGGACTTGGAATTGGACGATCGATCACCGGAAATCCAGGGGCGCCTGGTATACAACACCGACCTATTTGACGCGCCTACAGTGGCGCGTATCGCGGGCCACTGGCAGGTCTTGTTGCAAGAGATCGTGGCGCACGCGGAACAAAAGGTATCACGCCTTCGATTGCTCACGGAAGCCGAGAATCAACAAATCCTACAATGGAACAGCACCGAGGCCGATTATCCCCGCGAGCAATGTATTCACCAATTGATTGAAGCGCAGGCAGAGCGCATTCCGGAGCGCGTAGCTGTAGTCCAGGAAAAGAGAAAACTGACTTATCGCGAGCTCAATGGCCGAGCAAACCAGCTGGCTCGATACCTGCGGCAGCGCGGGGTTGGACCGGAAGTTCAGGTGGGAATTGCGTTCGAGAGTTCCCCGGAATTGATCATCGCACTGCTGGCTGTGCTGAAGGTTGGGGGAGCGTGTGTCCCGCTCGACCCCAAGTATCCGCGCGAGCGCCTGCAATACATGTTGGAAGACTCGCAGGCTCCACTGGTCATTACGGACAACGGGACGATCGCGGAACTATCCGGTGAATCGTGCAGCGTTATTAACGTTACCGCGGACTGGAACGCGATTGGACGCGAGCGGCAGGATAATGTTGAGAATGTTGCGAGTGCGGAAAGCCTCGCGTACCTGATCTACACTTCAGGCTCAACCGGCAAGCCGCGGGGCGTTCTACTTACCCATGGCGGTCTGGTGAACCACAACACAGCTTCCATCGAGCTCTATGGACTCAACCCTTCGGATCGCGTGCTGCAGTTCTCTTCGATCAGTTTTGATATTGCGATTGAGGAAATCTTCCCGACGCTAATGAGCGGAGCGGCGCTGGTCCTTAAAACGAAAGAGATGCCGTTGGCAATCGCTGACTTTCTGAGTTGGATCAGGGAGCGTGGCGTGACCGTCCTGGATCTTCCGACCGCATACTGGCATGAACTGGTGCACGAGGCGTCGGACTTGAGAAAGAGCCTGCCTCCAAAATTGCGGCTGGTGATTGTGGGCGGAGAGAAGGCCTCTGCGGGCGCACTGACCGCATGGAAGAAGATGGTCGGGGAGCGAGTACGATGGGTTAATACGTACGGCCCCACCGAGGCGAGTGTCATTGCCACCGCCTACGAGCCGACAGGAAAAAAAATTCCGGCCAGTCTGCCCATCGGGCGGCCTATCCGAAACGTTCAGATCCATCTCCTGGATTCGCAGCGGCAACCCGTGCCAGTTGGAATCCGCGGCGAGTTGCACATTGGCGGTATCGGCGTGGCGCGAGGATATCTGAATCGTCCCGAGCTGACCGCGCAAAAATTCATTAAAGACCCTTTCCGCCAATCGCCAGAGGCGCGTCTTTACAATACCGGCGATCTCGCGAAGTACCTGCCCAACGGAGATATTGAATTCCTTGGCCGCAGCGATGATCAGGTGAAGATTCGCGGGTTCCGCGTGGAACTGGGCGAGATTGAGACGGCATTGAATCGACATTCAGAGATTGCCGAGAGCGTGGTGGTTGCCCGCGAAGATGGCCACGAAGGCAAAAAGTTGCTGGCGTATGTTGTCCCGGTCGACGATTCACTCACTGCGAACAAGTTGCGCATTTTCTTGAAAGAGAAGTTACCGGAATACATGGTGCCATCGTCATTCGTGATTCTGAAGTCCATGCCCCTCACGCCTAACGGCAAGGTCGATCGCAACGCGTTACCCTCACTGCTGCCCGAGGAGTTGATCTCAGACGAGTCGATGGTTGCGCCGAAAGACGGTCTGGAATCGCAGCTGGTCAAGGTCTGGGAGGCGGTTTTAGGCAAACAGCCGATCGGAGTGCGGCAGAATTTCTTTGACCTTGGCGGTCACTCGCTGTTGGCTGTAAGGTTAATGCATCGCATCGAGCAGATGTTTGGCAAGCGTCTGCCGATTGCCACGTTGTTGCAGGCGCCCACGGTTGAAGAATTGGCGAACATGCTGCGGAAAGAAGGCTGGTCCCCTTCGTGGTCGTCCCTGGTGCCGATCCAGCCCAATGGCACGAAGACT
>JAUTWY010000513.1 GCA_030838305.1 Acidobacteriaceae bacterium | reverse complement strand
TCCGCCGACTAAAGCATTGGGCAGGCTTTCCATCTCTGGCGATACAGTACTGTCTCCAAGAGGCAGGTCTTCAGCTGTCGGAGGTCGACCATCTCGCGGTCAACCAAGACAGTCGAGCAAATTTCCTGCGAAAGCTATCGTATATAGCAAGGCGGCGACCCGATCCTAGATTTATAATTGTCAAACTAAGAAATCGTCGGATGCGGGCGGGCATTCCGGAGCTCTTGGCTCAGCATTTTCCAGGTGAAGAGTTTAGGGGCCAGTTTCACAAGATCGAGCATCACCTGGCGCATTTGTATTCAGCATTCAACGTCTCTCCGTTCGCAGAAGCAAATGTTGTTTCAATCGATGGTTTCGGAGATTTCTCGAGTACCGCTTGGGGAATAGGTCGAGGCGATAGTCTATCGGTGGATGGGCGTGTGTATTTTCCACATTCGCTTGGTGCCTTTTACGAGGGGATCACCCAGTATCTCGGATTTCCCAATTACGGTGACGAGTACAAAGTCATGGGGCTCGCGCCCTATGGAGAACCGGTCTACCTGGACGCCATGCACGAAATTGTACGTCTGTTGCCAAAGGGCAGGTTCGAGTTAAATCTGTCCTACTTCAATCATCACGAAGATCCGGTTGTTTACCAATTCGATGGTGGGACACCGGTAAGCCCACAAATGTTTTCTCCGAAGCTTGAGTACCTGTTGGGAGGCCCGCGGCGCGATCCTAATGGGTCGTTAGAAAAGCGCCATCACAACGTCGCCCGCTCGATGCAGGCAATGTACGAAGAAGCATTTTTCCATCTTCTAACAACGGTTCAAAAAGACTCCGGCTTGGCGAATCTAGCCCTCGCCGGAGGCTGTGCGATGAATTCGGTCGCCAACGGGAAAGTGCGGCGGCGAACCCAGTTTCAGCGCGTTTACGTTCAAGCAGCTGCGGGCGATGCTGGTGGGGCAATTGGAAGCGCTCTTGCGGCGCACCACAAGCTCGGTGGGAATCGATCGTTTCTCATGGATCACGCCTATTGGGGCCCGCAATTCAGCGAAGAGGAAATCGCCCGCGTGATAGATGAGCATCGGGCATTGATCAGAGGGGCCGGCTGCTTAGTTCAAACGCAAGGAGATGAATCTAAGCTGTGTCAGCGTGCAGCTGCATCGATAGCGGATGGAAAAGTTGTTGGATGGTTTCAGGGAAGAATGGAGTGGGGCCCAAGAGCTCTCGGCAATCGCTCGATTCTAGGAGATCCCCGTCGCGCCGATATGAAAGCAATCCTTAATGAAAAGATCAAAAGGCGAGAGTCCTTTAGGCCTTTTGCGCCTTCCATTTTGGAGGAAGCCGTTGGCGACTGGTTTGAAGAAGAGGATGCCGTTCCCTTTATGACGCAAGTGTTTCAAATTAGAGAGGATAAAAGGTCAATGATCCCGGCAGTAACCCACATTGATGGCTCCGGTCGATTACAATCTGTTTCAAAGAAAACCAACGGACCTTTTTACGCGCTGATAGAAGCGTTTTGTGAGCTGACGGACGTTCCGATGGTTCTCAATACCTCTTTCAACGAGAATGAACCCATCGTCTGCAAACCCGCGGAAGCACTTGACTGCTTCTTGCGGACCAAAATGGACGTTTTGGTGCTCGGTAACAGTATCCTCGTTCGCCAATAAGCGGTGAGGCAGGGCACCAGCATCCTCCGACCGACGGCCGATTGAGTGCCCTCACTTAGTGTAATAGTAGTTGGCCCCCAATCTCTCCGCTGCCCGCGCTAGCCTGCGCACATGCGCCGATTTCGATGGCGCATTCCACGTCTTGGCAATCTCGCGAATCCGCTTTCTGACAGGCGCCTGCTTCGGGCCGGCGAGAACGGCAGTGCAGGTCGCATGGCAAGCTGGAACTGCCGGGTAAGCCCTGCCGATCGACACGGGGACGCACCCCGACGAAGTAGATCATCCTCCCGACCGCGCAGGCTGATATCCGAAATTATGACATTGATGGCGCGATGAATTTGAGCCAACGTAGTGGTGTCCACTGACCGTTTCCCGCATATGAAAAAGCTTCTCCCGCCGCTCGGGTTATTGTTTAGCTGCTGCTTCGCCCTTTTTTTCCAAACTGGGCACGCGACGGAATTGGATAACGCATCAATACTGTTGGGCGGGATGACTGGCGACGACTCAGGTAGTCCGACCGGGCACGCATTGGGCCAACTGGTGATGGCTGAGAAACTCGGAATTGATCATCCGGACCAAGTCGTCGATTTCGATTACAGCACGCATAGTTTGCCTTTCTATGTAACGGAGGCAGACGGCACAGTTATGCACCATCAAACTCTGTCCGGTGGCAGATTGGCCTTGCGCCTGCGCGGCGGTTTGCGGGCAAACGAAACTCGCCGGTTTCGGATTGTGTCTGGCGTCGCGCCGAGTGAACCCGCCGACGAGGCTGACTCAGTGCGCGTCGTAGAAACTATCGACCATTATGAGATTGCGAACACACTCGTGGCAATACGCGTCCCAAAGGCAATTTTGCCAACACATGCCGTAGCACCAATTCAGGCGGTGCGGCTACGGGACGGGATCTGGGCAGGGGCAGAGACCAGCGGCAGTGCGATTATGGATTTGGCTGGTGAGCCCCTACGCGTCAGCGACATGCACGTCTCCTTCCTTGAGCGCGGTCCGCTAGTGGTGACGGTCGAGGTCGCCTACCAGGCGTCGCGTCCTGCTCTTGTCTATGGAGGTTCGGTACTGGTCGCCGCTGGCGCAGGCTTCTATCGTGCCACGATCACTCTGCAGGCCGGTCAGCCCTCCGTCCTCCTCGAGGAGGACACGGACATGGACGTCCGGTGGACGCTGGACCTTGGCACAGCGCTGAAGCCGGACCAAGCACGCTTCCAGGGACACCACACGACCAGCGTCGAGAACGGCTTTGACTCCGACGGACGCCAGTATCGTCCTCCGAACGAGCGGCCGGATATGGACGCCTTTGTTAATCTCCCGCTTAACGGACCGTCGCCCTACGGGCGTCTTCTCACCCGATGGGATCCCTGGGCCTTCGACACCGGCTGGTATTGGCAATTCTATAACAAGGACGCGCCTGCCTCCGCGGATCTGCTCGCGATATTTCAGGGGCGGGCGTCGCGAATTCTGGGCGCACACTTTTCCGGAGTGATCGTGCAATCGAGCGTGCCAGGCGAACTGCGGCTGGTATCCCAATTTTCCCGTCGAGGGCCGGACGGAAGAGTGTTTTCACGGAACCGCTTTTCATGGGGGTTATTCTCCGGCACGAAGAACGACCTGCGCGAGCCGACGGCTGTTCAGGTGGTTGCCCAGCAAATGAACCTGCACGCGGGGTTCAGCCTCAATAAGATCCATCGCTACATCCTTGATGTGTCCGCCGAACCAGCTGAGGCTAACGGTCTATACGTCGACCGCGAAACACTAGTTGGAATGATCCGGAAGATACGCGCGGACAAGACGGGTCCGTACGGCCATAGCTATTACAATCACCTCTATAA
>JAUTWY010000504.1 GCA_030838305.1 Acidobacteriaceae bacterium | reverse complement strand
CCCCCTCTGCTCGGGGGGGACTTGAACCCCATTTTAGGGTTCTGTTTTCCGCTATTTTTCCAGGGTGTTACCCTGGGGAATTTCCATCAGGGTAGAAACCCGTGGAAGTGAGGGGAAGCAAAAGTGTGGCAAATTGTGGTCGATCTAAGTACAAAGTTCCTATGAGTTTTGATGATACTTTCCATTTTCACGAGGATGTGGAGAATCCCATTCGCTTATGTGCTCAAGGTGCGGCTTCCTGTTTTGAGAACGCCATACTGATTCTTTTGAGCAGGCGCTTTAACGCTGCTCATTTGTTCAACACTGAGGAGGAAACCGGCGGAGACTGAACCACGCTTCCGTGCGAGATGGTCGCCACAAAGCTGCGCGCGATCGCATGGACACAAAGGCGATGCTTCCACGGGCCGCAATTCACGCCGGCAACTCCCCTTACCCTCTCTCGGACTGGCTCTTCTGGCGGTCTCGCAGTTCGGCAAATTTCCGCTCGAGTTCCGCTGAGGCCCTCACCACGTACTGGATCGGCTGGATCATCGATCTGGGCGAGTTTCTGCGACAGGTACAGGTAATTCCAGCAGATGATGCAATTCTTGATGAGCCGTTTGCAGGCTTCGGCCATCTCTTGGTCCTCCTTCTCCGCCTGCAGGAATTCACGTGGATTGTCGACCGAGACCGCGCGTGTGAAGGCGTGAACAAGCTGTTTTCGTTTCGCAGAATCAAAGGTTAAGGTGGTTAGGCCGCTATGAAAACTTCGATGAGGTGACCGGAGCCGCGTTATGGACACTGACCCGACAAAAGTTGAAGACTGTTGTCGACCGACAAAGGGCAGAAAGGATCTGCAAGGCGAATTTGCGAAACATGGAAGTCGCGAGGCGCTATTGGAGTTGCTCTTCGCGAGGGTGGCGGACGCTATCTTTCTGGCAGAGCCAGATGGACGGATCATCGATGCAAATCCCGCCGCCTGCGCAATGCTGGGGTACGCCAGGGAAGAACTTCTCGGCACGCGGCCGTGGGATTTCGTGACGAGCGCGTCTCGCGAGGAAATTCTCGAGTTGATTCGCGGAACGAAGCGAGGGGTGCCGGTCACGGTCCAACGCGTTTATCGACGAAGAACAGGCGAGCTTAGGGCGATGGATTTGCGGCTGACCCGATTTGGGTGTCCGGGGGGCGATCTCCTCGTTGCCTCCTGTCGTGACCTCACGGAACAAAAACAACTCGAAGAACCGCTCCGCGATCTGAATGAACGGCAGTCGATCGAGGAAGAACTATGCCGGCTGAACGTCGAACTTTCGCAGCAGGCGGCTCATTTGCGACAGGTTAACCAAAGTCTTGTTGAGAGTGAGCAACGCCTCAGGCTTGCAATTGAGACGGGAAGAATTGGTTTGTGGGTCTGGAATTCGACTGATGTGGAGAATTCCGGGGACTGGTCAAACCAGCTGAAAGAGATCTTTGGATTGCCCCTGGATGCCGAGGTCACGCACGACATGTTTCTGAAGTGTGTGCATCCGGACGATCGAGAGCGCGTGGACCAATCAGTCATGCAGGCTCTGGGTGGAGCAACCGGTGGTGAATATCGTGCCGAATACCGCACGATCGATCCGCGTGACGGATCGGAACATTGGGTCACCGCCAGAGGTCGGGCATTCTTTGATTCCGAAGGCAATGCGATTCGCTTTATTGGCACGGTGATGGACATTACTGAGCGTAAACTTGCGGAAGAATCGTCCGTTCGTCTCAATCTCCAACTTGAACAGCGTATTGCGGAGCGCACGGCCGATCTGCGAGCTTCGGAACATCTTGCCCGTGGCCAGTTGGAGGCTCTGACAGATACTTTGACCGCGCTTTCCCGAGAATCAGAACCGGAGAAGTTTTTTGAGCACGTCTTGCGAATGATCGGTCGACGATTAGGTGCACACAGTCTCAGTGTGTGGGAAATGAATGACAACACTGGCCGGGTGGGGCTTGCGGCCAATTTCGACGACGACCGGCTGCACGTTGCCACGCAGGAGGAAACACAAGCATCGCAGCAGGTCGAGCTCGCAAGGCAAGATCATCCCGTATGGACAGAATTTTTTCGCAGCGGCGAGCACTGTGTTTTCGGCGAGATCGATTCCGACCCACCGCGAGTGCGCATGGCGGATGGTCCAGACACTCGCTGGCATCACTGGTTTGGGGACGCTGTCGCCAATCCAATTGTCCCAGTCATGACAAAGCGTCTTTCCGCTCTGGGGGTCGTGGCCACACTTTGCGTCCCAATGTTTGTTGGCGGAAAGGTCAGCGGACTGATCAGTATCCGCTTCCAGCAGAAGCGTGCCTTCCGTTGCGAGGAGGTTGAGCTTGCCCGTGCGCTGGCGCACCAGGCGATGCTGGCTATTCAGCTCATGCGCCTCTCTCAGCTAAGTCGCCAGGCGGCTGTCGTTGCGGAGCGCAATCGTCTGGCGCGCGACATCCACGACACACTCGCACAAGGCCTAACCGGCGTGATCGTGCAGTTGGAAGCGGCCGAAGACGCACAGGCGCGAAATCTCGTCAAAGACGCTGCTGCTCATGTTGAACGTGCGAGCGAACTGGCGCGCGAGGGTTTACAAGAAGCGCGCCGGTCGGTACAAGCGCTCCGCCCACTGGTCCTGGCGGGCAAGAATCTATGCGCTGCGATGGAGGAATTGATGCGGAAGATGACCATGGGCACGAGCCTGCGTGCCGAATTCACTATTCAAGGTGAACCGCAGCCATTGCCGCAAGAATGGGAGGAGAACCTTTTGCGCGTTGGCCAAGAGGTCTTGACCAATACGCTCCGGCACGCTCGTGCCAGTCACTTCAAGGTCCATTTTGTTTTCGATCCGCAAACGATTCGCCTGGAATTGCGCGACGACGGATGCGGTTTCGATCCAGCAAAGCGACATGATGGTTTTGGGCTGCTGGGAATTAAAGAACGGGTCGAGACGATGGGCGGCGAATTGGCGGTTCAGAGCGTAGCTGAAAATGGGACGGCCATCCTTGCCGTCCTTCCGCAGATGAAATATCCTCCAGCTTTACAGTTATGAGAGTCGGCTCCCAGGTTAAATCAAGCGCTGTGGAGACGGACAAAATTCGGGTGCTGATCGCCGACGATCACGTCACCGTGTTGGAAGGTTTGGCAGCAATAATCGGGCGGCAGCCGGACATGATGGTCGTTGCGGAAGCTGCCGACGGACAGGAAGCAGTTGACCTTTGGACAGAACATCACCCCGACGTAACGCTACTCGATCTTCGCATGCCAACGCTCGACGGCGTGGGCGTGATCGAGAACATCCGCAAGCAGGATGCCTCAGCCCGCGTCATCGTCCTGACGACGTATGACAGCGACACCGAGATCCTTCGGGCGATCAAAGCCGGGACGAAAGCCTATCTCTTGAAGGACGCGCGGCGCGAGGAGTTACTGGACTGCATCCGCAGGGTAAACCGGGGCGAGACCTGCATCCCGGCATCGCTCGCGGAAAAGCTGGCTGCAGGCCTGAGCAGCGAATCCCTCACCGGCCGAGAACTGAACGTGCTGGAACTTTTGGCTCAGGGGAAGAGCAACAAGGAGATTGGCGTGAATCTCTACATCAGCGAAACGACAGTGAAATCGCACCTGCGCAGTATCTTCCGCAAGCTGAACGTTCTTAGCCGCACCGAGGCCATTACGGTCGCTAGTCGGCGCGGGCTCATTCGGTTTTAATTTTATCTTTCGGCGAACAGAATCTAGTTCGAAAGCAGGAGAACAAGAGCGTTCGTTCGCCGGTCGAAAAATTCGACCACATGGTCAATAGCGCGTCAGCCGTGGCCAAGGCATGATCTTATTCGATGGGAGCGGCCAACTACATGACTAAAGCAGACAGCTTGAGGTTCGCGTTCATTCTGATGGTCCTTTTAAGCAGGAACTGCCGT
>JAUTWY010000288.1 GCA_030838305.1 Acidobacteriaceae bacterium | reverse complement strand
GGAATCCAAGAACTTCGGCCAGATGTTCAACCGTTGCCCGCGCCACCGATAGCCACTTGGGATTGCTGTATAGGGCCAGCATTAACAACAGACCTCCTCGGTACCCGGGCTTGCGCTCCTGGTCATTTCTCGCGACTGGGCGTGGAAAAGTTTTCATTTGCGACATGCGCGGCCTTCTTGGCGAAGTCGTAGGTTGCCTTAAGGTTGCCGCCAAAGAACCGGACCTTGCCGTTAACATCCTGCTCGAGAAGGGACGTTCCGTCTGGGCTCGTGAACTGGCAATGGACCGCGATGGATGTGGCGCCGGAAACGGTTGTTACCTGCCGGGCCCTCTCGCTGCCCGCCTTGAAGGCCCGAACCGTGCTATGAAGGACGACGAGGTTGGCGACACTCGCGGCGTTGCGGTCGCCGTCACGATACACATGCGAGAATCCGTTCTTCTCGAGTTGGCGAATCAGGTTTTCGTAAAGGGCAACCTGGAATTCAGCGGGCAGCTTGATTTCGTCCGATCGAATCATCTTCACTTGAAGAGCCGCCGCCTTGATCTTGGCGGGCTTGCTTTTCTGGGCCAGCAGAGGAGAGGCAGCGAAAATCAGTGTGAACAGAGACAGCCGGAACCCCGCGCTGATGATGCGGTTCATTGTTTTTGCTCCTTGTTGGGTGTGGAACTAGATGCAGCGGAGGCTGCCGCCGGCTCTTTATCAGAAGTTGTGTGGGCGCCTTGGGCCACAAGCTCTTTTTTAATCACTTCGGATGTTCCGACCGGCATCGTGAAGATTGCGCCGTGCAGGCCCCCGTCTGCATCGCGATACTGAACGGTGAGGGTATCGATTTTTGTTCGGAACAAACTTAGGACTCGACCGCCGCCATAGGGCGCAGCCATGCTCATCAAGCCAATCGTCCCACCTACGGCTCTTTGGGAGTCCGCGGCGGTGGCGACGTCTTGAATGGAGGCGGCGTTCACATCCGAGCTTGTTTTGCCATGGACAAAATGCAAGTTTCCGTTCTCGACACTTAGGGTTCCCTTTGCATTGTCTTTGACGCCTACGAGACCCGTAAGCTGAACTACCTTGACTGGGCCTGAAGCCCGTTGCGCGTTCGCAACAGGTATTACCAGCCCGGCAAAAAGCGAAGCAACTCCAACTAGCACCGTCGTGGTTCTCGATGTCATGCATCTCTCCTTGATCATCAAATCCAATCCGTGTCAGCGAACGTGCACCAACATGAGGGAAACATCATCGGTTGGGGAGCCCTCGCGCCAGGCAGCCACTCCATCGAGAATGGCCTGTTTCATTTCGTGAGGAGGCAGGGACGATGTTTGGCGTACGATTTCCTGGACACCTTCGATACCGAGCATTTCTCCCCTAGAATTGAAAACTTCGGTAATCCCATCTGTGTACAGAACGATCCGGTCGTCCGACTCGAGTTGTACCTCCTGGTTGGTGGTGGCATCCACGGCCTCAGGGAAAGCGCCGAGAATCATGCTGCGAGACTCGAGCAACAAGGGGCCCTGGCCTTGACGCGCGAGCATAGCCGGAGGATGGCCGGCCCCTGCAAAGACCATGCTGCGTCGTTGAGGATCGATCCGTGCGGCGGCCAATGTGACAAACATCCCGGAGCCGGCGATGTCTTCAATAAGGAAGCGGTTCAACTTTCTGAACATCTCGAGGAACGGCATACCACTGCGCAGGTGCGCAGTCGTTTCGGAGTAGATGCGGTTCGCTACCAGCGCGGAACCGATGCCGTGGCCGGAAACATCACAGACGAGCAAACTGAGGTGGTCTTGGTCCAGAGAATTCACCAGGGCGAAGTCGCCGCCGATGGAATGCACGGGATGATAGAAGGCGTCGACGCTCATAGTGCCCCAGACCAGGGATCTGGGTGCGAGACTGTTCTGGACTCGGGCGGCGAGCCGCAGATCTTCCTCGATTTCCATCTGGCGATTCTGGAGCTTCGCGTTGGCGGAGCGGAGTTCCTCTGTTACTCGCACCTGCTCCGAAATATCCGTGAACGTCACGATTCCAAACTTCCTTCCGGAGTGTAGGAGTGTCCGTGAGCTGATGATGACGGGCAGACGGCCACCGTCCTTTCGAGGAAGAACAAAAGCATATCGGTTGTGTCCGTGTTGAAACCCGGCATTAATCTGCCGTGCGACAAAATCCCACTCCTGCGGAGAATAGAATTGAGAAGCGTAAGATCCGCTCAAGTCCTGCCTGGAAATGCCGGTCATTTCAATGAAACGGGAGTTCACATAGAGAATCTGTTGGTGCTCGTTGGTTATAACAACGCCCTCATTGAGCACTTCGAGGACGGCCTCCATGCCGATGAGCCATTCGGGCTTGTCCATTGCCGGAGATAGCAGGGGCACTGTCATAAATACGAGGCTTCCAAGAGCGATGTATCCGACGGTCTTGCACCAAGGGGCTGAATAACATTTTTCTTTGGCAAGAATGCAGAAGGGGTTGTCTTACGAATGGGAATCTCAAGAGCCCGCTGCACCTGATTCAAGAGCTGTCGTCTTGCGCGAAACAGCCGCGCCTTGAAGGTCTCAGCTGAAACACCTAGCATGGCGCAAGCTTCTGCGCCGGACAACTCGTCGAAGTACGTCATCGTAAACGCCTGTCGAAGAACGGGTTTCATTTTTCCTAGGATCCCGTCGATGAATTGAAGAGTCTCCCGTTCTGCGTGAACCATTT
>JAUTWY010000287.1 GCA_030838305.1 Acidobacteriaceae bacterium | reverse complement strand
TACCGATCAGAACCAGATCCGCGCCGGGCTGCAGGTAAAGCTGGCGTTGCTCGGTCTCGTGCGGAACTACCGTCGCGAACGAGAGATTTCCGCCGGTATCGTGGATCTTGCCAAGTCTTCCTTAGATCTTTCAAAGTCGCCAGTGAGCAACTGGAGATTCTCCTGATTTCGAGTCCGAGAACGGCGCTCCGGCTGACTGCAAGATCAGCGATTCAACCGCTGAACGAAGGTCACTCATTGCGGCCGGTGGCTGAGTGACCGCGCAAAGGCATATCTCCCGTTTTCATCGTGGCGCCGGAACAGATGCAGGGCGAGAGCCTCGCCCAATTCGGGAGCCTTACGCAAGAATAATCCGAGCGATTGGTCATTTCACCGAGTTGCGAACCGGCGCCTGTCGCGATTCTCTCGTGGCCGTTGTCTGCAGAGTCCGTCTCATTCGCGACTTGGCATCGGTATTGAGAGACGGTCCGCTAAGCTGATCCACGTGCGCCGCGAAGAGCTTACTCGCTTTGTGCAAAAAGTTGAGCTGCCTCGCGTAGCGAGCGCACCACTTGCAGAAGCGGCGGTGAAGGCCAAGCCGCAGCCGCGCGCCAAGAGGCAGCAGACGTTCACGCCCTTCCGAGGTCAACCGCGCGACTTATCTGCAGTCGGGCGTAATTCTCCACACCAGATTCAAAAGCTTGCCCGTGATCCAGTTCCACGGATCGCGATCGCCAGACGAAAAGAGCATTAATACTTGGTCGGTTCGGTGGCCAAAAACTTACATTAGAGTAGTGAGAAATGGCAACCAAACACATTCCGCCGAGAACGAACATTTGTGTCGAAGGAGGCGAATCTATTACCATCCGCAGTACAGCTCGAATGCCACCATCCCATTCTGAAACTCCTGAAATCCTCCACCTCCTCACTTCTTATCAATCACAGTTTCATGCTTCCCTTACCTTTAAAGAAGTTCACCTCCAGGTCCTCGCGGAGCGCCATGCGGGCGCGGTGCAACATAACCCAAAGGTTTGCCTCGCTGATGTTCAACATTTGGCACATCTCCCAACCCGGTACGCCATCCATCTCACGCATGATGAAGACTTGGGCTACGCGTGTCGGAAGCCTGTTGAGAGCGGCCTCCAGCGCCTGCCAGAACTCGGCGCATTTCATTGCTTGTTCGCCCTCGCACTTCCAATCCTCTGGGACCCGTTCGTAAATCCAGTAGTTCTCGCTATCGAATCGATCTGAGTGTTCGTCGCTGAAAAACTCAAGATCGGTAAAGTTCGTCTCGCGCCCGAGCTTTCGGAAATAGTCGCAGACCTTGTTCTTCAAAATTCCGCACAGCCAGCTTCTCTCTGACGAGCGCCCTCTGAATTTGTCTATTTGCCGCATTGCCGCCAGCAGTGATTCCTGGACGAGATCTTCCGCGATCTCCCGAATTCGAACCCGGACGAGCGCGTAACGAAACAGGCAATCGCCATGATCATCGACCCACCGATTCGGATCAGCTTGCGGAGCCGGTTCGGAAGACGCATCGGGCAAGGTTTGAAGCCGGTCCATCGCGAAGTTAGAGTGTTTTGTCCGATTGGGACAATAATGCCAATCGAAGTTGTTCCTCTTGGAAGGGCGAGCAGCGCACGAACGCTACCGCTTGGTGCGAAAGAGACGCGAGGAGCGAGAGCCCCCGGCGATCGATTAAGGAGACGTCTCCCAAATCGAGGATTAACTTGCGGCCTGCTGCGAGCCTTCGCTCGCACACTTCGTCCAACTCGGAAATCCACGCACCGACGATCTGACCTTCAAGTCGCAGTGTGACGACATTTTCTTCGGATTCGTTGATGAAAATTCTTAACATGGTCTTAGTGGGGAGGTGAAGCATCGACGCAAAGTCCAGGCGACGGTGGGAGTCAAAAATCTGTCTCACAGACGTTGAGCACACACTTCAAGGCGCCTTCTTCGCCTGGCTCCGATGGAGGTCCGTGAACTCATATGGCGTTCATTCGCATCTGCCATGCCACGGACGAAACCCGCGTGGGAGCATCTTGCGGCGAGATCTTGTGAAAGACTCACTACAGATTCGCCCATCGGGAAGCGGGTCGAGGTTCACGCAAACTGCTAATCGCCTTAACCTCCTGAAACGGACTGAGTTACGCCCTCTGTAGCTCATTCGAAGTCTCAGTTTGGAAAGCCGCCCGAACACAACATTTGAGCCTGAGACGGCTACGGAAACCCTTCTAACGTAGCGCCTGGGAAAGTTCTCTACTCGCCGCGGCCACGAGGTATGCCGCCACGAAATGCCGTGGCCGCCGCGCATTGTCGCGGGTGATTGTTGGATAGCTAGTTGAATCAAACCGGAACTAATCCGGATTCCGGACGATGCCCAGTTTCTGCATCCGACTCCGCAACGTACTCGGCTGAAGCTTGAGAAGTCTTGCCGCGCCTCGCTCGCCTTCGATTCGCCAATTCGCTTCCTTGAGGACAGCGACAATGTGTTGGCGCTCGACTTCTTCGAGCGACGGGAGGCGGCCTGTGGCCGGCGCACCAGGCCATGATTGAGCAGGAGTTTTGGAAGCGGTGTTCGCCTGGCCGTCCGATCGCTGAAAGTCGAGCAAGACGGCTCCCTCGACCGTTAGCACAGGTCCTTTGCTCAACACGACGGCACGTTCAATAACGTTTTGCAGTTCCCGGATATTGCCAGGCCAGGAATACGCACAGAGGCGCGACATAGTCTCTCCAGCTACTTGGGTAATGGGCTTTCCTAGCTTTCGAGTGAACTTCTCCAAAAAAAACATGACGAGTAAGTGGATGTCTTCCTGGCGCTCGCGGAGTGGCGGCATAGTTACCGGAAAAACATTCAAGCGATAGAAGAGGTCACCACGAAACTTTCCCTCGCGCACCATTAGGGAGAGATCGCGGTTCGTGGCGGCGATAACTCGCACATCCACCTTAATGGTCTTACTGCTGCCAATCGGTTCAAATTCTTGCTCCTGCAGGACGCGCAATAATTTGACCTGGGTGTCCGGAGGCAACTCGCCCACTTCATCGAGAAAAATGGTGCCACCATCGGCCAGGGTAAAGCGACCGTCCCGATTTGCCAGCGCACCCGTGAATGCGCCTTTCGCATGGCCGAAGAGTTCGCTTTCGACGAGGCCTGCGCTGATCGCTCCGCAGTTAACCTTCACCAGTGGATGTCCGTGCCGTCGGCTCCGATCATGAATGGCGCGGGCAATCAGTTCTTTGCCGGTGCCTGTCTCGCCTTGAATGAGCACCGTAGCTTCCGCCGGCGCCACCTGGTCTACCTGCTGTAGCACGGCGAGCAACGGGCGGCTATTCCCCACGATCTCAACGAAGTTGTGCTGACTGCGGATTTCCTCCTGCAAATAAACGTTCTGCGCCTCCAGCTGTGCTTTTTCCTTCTCCATCAGCACGCGATCGGTGATATCAAGGAACATTGTTCGCGTATAGGTGCCGCTGGGGTCGGGCCTGGACCACCATTGGATCCAAAACGGTTTGCCGTTATCCTTGCGGCGCATTTCGAGCACCACGCCGCTCGTGTCGGTCCCGCGCCCGATCGATTCTAACGCCTCTCGCATCCGGCGCTGCGCATCGGGAGTATTGGGCACAAACGTCTTTCCGTAGGTTGTCGGAACGTCTTCGGGTTGAATGCCGAGTATCTTCATTGCCGCGCGATTGGCGCGAATAAGTCGTGAATCAAGACCCTCATGGACATAAGCAATCGGCGCCTCATCGAAAAGATCACGAAAACGCTCCTCACTGGCGCCCAGCGCTTTGCTTGCCTCCTGAAGGGCATCGCTCATGTGTCGTTGTTGCCGTTCCAATTCCGCGATGGTCCGAGCGGATAGTTCGTTGCCAATTCGGCGAACCTCTTCATGGGCCAGGCAATCGTCCAAGGCAACAGCGACCGAGCTCGCAACCTGTTCCAAAAAAGAATGCTGCAGATGCCCGTAGGCGGCCTTCTTTGATGACATGAAGTTTAGTGATCCCAGAACTCGGACGCCAGAGAGAAGCGGCAGCTCGCACAGCGACTGCATCCCGGTTTCCTGCATGACCCGCGCGGTGGCCGGAAAGCGGTCCCTGATTTCATCCTGCGACGCAGCGACAAACCATTCGCGGTTTTGCAGAACCCATGTCGTTGCTGTTCCTTCCGAAGGGAAAACCTTGGATTGAAGACTCTCTGACAGGACGTCGCGCTTGGTCAGGACGTAGCCTTGCAGCTGGTTAGCCTTGGACGGCAGGACGATCCCGAATCGGTCGGTCGGCACCACCTTTTGCAAGCAATCGGCGAGCGCACCAAACAAAACATCGCGATCCAGGTGGTGACCAATGGCGCGGTTCACGTTGAGAAGTGCCGCGGTTTCAAGGTTGAGGCGGCGGAGATCCTCGTGCGCTTTGCCCAACTTTTCATGAGCCTGCTTGCGTTCCAACTCGGCACACCCACGCGCTGCGAATATTTGCAGCACGGCGATGTCCTCTTCCGACGGTTCCATGGGCTCCTGGTGCAACACCGCCAAGTGCCCAAGCGTTCGGCCCTGCGCGTTCCGCATCGGCACACCGATATAGCTCTCGGCGCCGATCTGCTGCAGCCAGAGATCTTCGGGGAATTTCGCCGGCAAGCCCGACGAAGTCACGCAGATGTGACCGGCCGCGACCCGCTGGCAGGGCGTTCCCGGAAAACGATAGGTAAACCCCTCGCCAAAATCCGAACCGTCCCAAAAGGTCAGGGATCGCGACTCCATCTCGCTGAGCGTTTCTGCGACAAAGGCATAACGCGCACCCAGCGCCTGGGCCGCGCATCTGGCCAATGAACGGAAGAATTCGTCACCGGTTGCCGCCGCTGTCCCTTCTGCGATGATGCGGAGCGTCCCGTCCACCAGTTTGTCTTCGGAAACGTCACTCGACGACGCGAGACGTGTCCGGAAATCGGGGTCGGCTTCAAGCGACCGACTTGGCTGAGGATCGTTTTCCTTGGTGTTCTCAGACATCTTGACGTGGCGGAATTGACGGACCAGTTAATTACCATCTCCGGCGAGCCAATTAAAGTCTCAAAACGCGAAGCCAGGCGCCAAAGCCAGGGTAATCATTGCGAGTGGGCTAACATTACCCCATGATGGAGAGCATCTGTCACCTGGCCCAGGTGCTGATCGCCTCTGTGACGGCTACTTTCGTCTGCCATATTTTTTTAGGGGAGGACCCCGCGTTTGTCATCCCATCAATCGGCCATCTTTCCGGTATTCTGTATGTGCTGGTGATTCCTACTGCAGGGCTTGCAGCATTGGCGGGCGCCGCTTTTCAAAAAGGCAACGTTGATCTTGCGAGACAGAATAAAGCGGATCAAACGTATCCCGTTCTTTCTGAAACCAGCGGTTGGCGCAGCAATGAACTGGCTGTTTGGTATCTCGGTTTTCTTTGCCATTGGCAAAATCGGCGTGTTCGGCCTCGGCTACGGAGGTCTGGAAAAGATGTTCTACGGCAGCATTAGTGGCCCACAAGCGATTCTCCTGGCGATTGCGAAGTTCAGCTGCGACGACTGCCGTCTATGCTTGGGGCGGTGCTGGCGGGATCTTTTCGCCTACCCTCTTCTTTGGCGCTGCAATCGGTCTCGCCTTCATTGACATTTGCGGACTCGCGCTGCACCTGCAGGTGAACGATCGGATAGCGCTGACGGTGGCTGGGATGAGTGCCTGTTTAGGAGCGCTCGTGCGAGCGCCGATTACTTCGATTCTTATTGTGTTCGCCGACTCGTTGGATTGATCGACCGAAGCGAAATCCTGACCAATCAATTGCCCAAGGTTGCGGTCGTGCCGGCGCACTCAACAATTAGGGAAGCGGTCGCCAAAATGGTGGAAAACTCTTTGAGATTACGAGTAAGTTGTGTGTACGACCGAAAATACGCCGATTGGGATCGTCACTCTTCACGATGTCCTTCGATTGCAAAACCAGCTATCGGATGACGCCTTGGATTAGTCGGTAGAACGCAACCTTCGGCTCCTCAGATCCGGGCCTTAGGAATTGCAATTACCGTTAGTTCACCTGCGCTGCCGTTTCAGATATTCGTTTTTCACTGTAGTCGGCGGCTTCGTGAACATCTGCTCGGATCTTGAAAGCTTCCGCGGCAGAAGCTGTAAGGTTTTCGCATTCGACTCGACGAATGTCAGAACACAATTTTCTTCCACCCAAGGAGAGCCTGATATGTCTCACCATTTTGATAGACCAACCG
>JAUTWY010000481.1 GCA_030838305.1 Acidobacteriaceae bacterium | reverse complement strand
GTCTTGCGGCGCGCGGGCGACTTCCTGATCCACAATCCGCAACGCTGCATCCCAATCCTGCGCCTCGGAGTACTTGCGAACTTGCTTTTGCCAGCCAGGTGCTTGGTCTTGTCCGAAGATGGAGGACACTACGAGCAGTGTCCCGAAGAGCAAACTACAAATCAACGAACTGTGCGAAGAGCGAGACCCTTCGCTTGATGAATTTTCCTCGCGGACGACCGCGGATATTAGGCATACCAACATTTGGTTGATCGAGTCACGGTGGAGACAATCTGTCAGAGTTCTCGCTAAGTAGGGCCTCTTGAAAGGCTTCTGAATGATCGGGAGTTGAGGTCCGTGCGAAGCTGAGTGCGTGTCTCACGTATATCATAGGTTCTCCAATAATATTGTAAGGCATAAAGAAAATTTTAATTACACTAATGCACAGTTGTGTCGAAGTGGTTCCTGTAGGCTTATTGGCCCAGAGCGCAATGGGATGTAAGACCTTCCTGCTAAGTCCTTCCATGAGAAGGTTGGTTAGTGTCAGGGTGGTTTTTTCTTTTTCCTCCCCGTGGGGTATTGCGTTTGAGCCGAGCCGCCTGTGTCGCCATCCTTCCATCCGCACTCTTTGGTTGAGCGATTTTCGCTCGGTGCAAGTTGGGTGTCCTCAGTTCAGCAGGCGCTGCTACCTGATAATCGACCTCGGCTCCCATCTCTTCGGCGGGAGTTGGGCCAGGACTTGGGCGCAGTCATCTGAACTCGGCGGTTGAGCTCGGCTCTTCAGATCCAACTCTACGCCACAGCGCTTTCCACTTTGTGGTTGTTCCGCAGTGGCTCATAGACTTCCCCGCTCACCCACAACTTGTGTAACAGTACGGTCAACTTCCGTGCCACGGCAACGACGGCTCGTTTCTCGGCATTCTTTCCTCCCCGCTCGGCTAGCTTCAGCCCCCAGCACCGCAGATCACTATCCTGTCCAAAGGGCCCGAGAATGTAGTGCGCGCCTTGCACCAGCAGTGTCCGTAGGTAACGGTCTCCTTCCTTGCTGATGTGAAGTTGGGGTTCGCTATTACCAGAATTCCTGCGCCCAGGACGCAACCCCAGAAAACATCCTGCATCCCGGCTTCGGTGAAATCGGTGTGGATCGTCCAAGGTCAGAATGTAGGTCAACGCGATCAGTGTCCCCACACCTTTCACTTGCTTCAGCAGGGCCACTTCGGGGTGAACTTCCTTGGCGATTTGCTCGGCCCGACGATTGTATTCCGCGATGCGCTCGTTCAACGATTCGATTTCTCCCAACAGAGGATCCAACGCATCCCGCAACTCCTGGCTCAATCCCTTGGCGATCTCTCGATTCATTTGTTCTGTGCCACACTTCCTCAGCCGCTGGCCATACGATTTCGTCAACCCTCGGGCGGCATTCACCAGCGCCGCTCGGGCGCGGATCACCGTTAGGTGGATTTGCGCCTCTGCACTGCGATGTCGTACCGGTCCCAACAAGCCGGGATCGATTCTTGCTACCCGTGCCAGCGTCCGGGCATCCAGTTGATCATCTTTTCGACTACTCTCGCCGATCAGTCGCACGTTCCGCGCATGGGCCACGATCACTTCGTGGCCCATCTCGGTCAACTGCCGGCTTACCCAGGGTGAGTGGGTTCCAGTTTCCAGTGCGATCCGACTGCGCGGGATCCTGCGGAAGGCTTGCTGGATTCCCTTCGGTGTGGTCGGCAAGCTGTGTTCCAGAATCACGTTACCCGCCTCATCCAAAATGCAGTAATGGCTGGTTCGGTCTCCCAGGTCCAAACCGATGGTCAGCTTGGCCTCTTTGAAAATCTAGTTTCTATTTGTCGCCACGGTGCAATTCTTTTTCATAAGCCGGCCTCCTTTGCATTGCGCCTTAACCGCGTCAATC
The DNA here is from genome assembly GCA_030838305.1 of Acidobacteriaceae bacterium. GTDB lineage: Bacteria > Acidobacteriota > Terriglobia > Terriglobales > Acidobacteriaceae > Sulfotelmatobacter. The sequence goes on along the minus strand of JAUTWY010000481.1, from coordinate 2,780 downwards.
GTTGGGAGCGTATCGCATCCCGCGGAGACCGGCCTTCTCCCTCGAAAACAATTGATGAGAAGCGGTTGGTTAAGCTACTTTGATCGGTACTAGAGTCACCTTGTGCCCTAGTTTCTCGAGTCGTCTGACGAAGTATCGCTTCAAACCGGCAGAATCTATGCGATCGAAGTAGTCTCCACCGAGATCTTCGTAGTTGCGCTGGCTCTTTTGCAGGTAGTAGCCAATGATTATAAGGCTGTGTGCCACCGCGATGATCGCCCTCTTGCTGCCACGTCTGGCCGCCACTCGCCGGAATTGCGCCGACAGGTAGGTATTCTTGGTTCGCGCTGCAGCCCAGGCACATTGACATGCCATGCGACGCAACCACGGACTACCTTTGCGCGTTGTACCGCCCAAGCGTTTGCCGGCACTTTCGTGGTTACCTGGGCACAGGGCAGCCCAACTGGCCAACTGTTCAGCCGTCGGAAACTGCGCCATGGTGTTACCTACTTCGGCTAGAAGGGCCCATCCTGCTACTCGATCGATGCCCGGTATGGTGTCCCACCGAGCCACGGCTTGTGACAGCTCCGGCCGTTCTCGTCCGATGTCTTCCAAACGTTCATCCAGCAACACGATCTCGTGTTCGACAAAACGCAATTGATCAAGTAAACGCCGGAGCAGAAAGCGGTGATGTGGACGGATCTTTCCTTCCAGGGCAAGTCTCAATTGCGGGGCCTTGGCACGGAGATGCCCTAAGGCGAGGGACGCGAGGTACTCCGGATCATTTTGACCGGCGATGATTTCTTCCAGCATGGCCCGTCCACTCTTCCCGAGTGTGTTCGTGGCCACGCTCGCCAGTTTCACATTGGCATCCTCAAGCACCTTCTGAACTCGGCTGCTGATACGCGAAGCTTCTTGCGATAGACTCGCCCGCATTCTCGTGAGGTCTCGCAAATCGCGGATGACTTCACAGGGCACGTAGCTGGGTCGCAGGAGACCGTGTTGCAGCAACTGCGCAATCCATTCCGCATCTTTCTGGTCGGTCTTGCGACCTGGCACATTCTTGATGTGCTGTGCATTCACCAGAACAACGGTGAATTGTCCCTCTAAAATGTTCCAGACCGGTTTCCAATAAACGCCGCTGGACTCCATCGCTACCTGCGTCACCTCGAACTGCCGGAGCCATTTTGCGAGCTCCTGCAGGTCTTGGGTCATCGCACCAAAACGACGTTGATGCTTCTGCACTCGCCCCGCTTCCTGTACCAAAATGCAAGCAGAAATCGAGTTCTTATGTACATCTAGACCGCAACATCTCGGATGCAGCACGTCCATGATCAAACCTCCTGTGACGTGCGATCCAGGACGCGCCGATTGAATGATTCTCCCTCTCGTGCTCTCCTCTCACGAGGAGGCTACAGTCCGTTGTGCCAAGGCGCGTCCCGGGTCAAACTCATCCACGGGCTCTAAAGCTCCAGTAAGGCTGACGACCTCTGGACCACACGTCTTAGCAAAGCTTAGTAAACTCGATCCCGTTTTCATAGATCGTTGTGACGCCAGAGGCGTCATGCAGAACTCATCCCATCTGTGAAGTCCGCTTCTCGGAATGTGGCCATGATCGACAACGGACAGATTGCCACGTTCGAGAAGCCAACTTCTCGATCGATTCTAAAAGACGAATGTACTCCTTGTGTACATAGTCTTGGAAGAAATAAAAAGAACTGCTGTAATTTATTTAAGATTTCAGTATGACGTCTGCTACATCCAACCAAGAAGACACCGGGTTAAATTGGACAGAGTATTACCGATTGCGTAACCGGTCGCGGTGGAGCTTGCCTGCTTTCCTAGCCGCAGCTTATGTCTTGCCTCTACCTCTTGGCATTGTGTTGCGCAACCTCCGTCCTGCTTTCCAAGAAGTTGTGTTTTTCCTCGTCATTGGTCTCGCTGCATTTATCTGTTTCCTGCCATTGTTTAAGTGGGACAATTGGAAGTGCCCTCGCTGCCAACAAAAGTTTGCCGAGCCAGAAAGACGTGCTTACATCCGGCCCCCGGTCTGGCTTCTTGTACCCGTACTTAGCAGACTCATAGTGGATTCATGCTGTTCAAACTGCAAGCTGCGATGTGGAGCTACAGTTACCGAGGTCAGGTCCTGATAAGCCTTCTCGGAATGTGGGAGCGGCCTGATTTCCAGTTACCGAGAATCTCGGGAGTTGGGGCTCAGTAACAAGCTGCGATATTGAAGACCGGAGTCGCCGGGAGACTTTCTATAGATTCAGGACAGAAATGAGGAAGGCCCCGGGTTCGTCAGGGGGGAGAAGAACCCGGGGCCGGGGGTTAAGGCAGAGGCAGGTATCTTCACACCCGGAATTCGCTGTCTCAATGGAACGAACGATTCAAATTCTCCGGTACCCGGGTTGTAGTACTGGCTTTGAGTCCGTCACCATTGGCAACAGGCACAATGGCGCAAGCGGGTTATCGAAGTTTCTTGAATTTCTTAGGACTGCATCGAAGGCCGCAATTGAGACAAGCAACTCGGTCGTAATTCTTGTGATAGCCGATCTTGGCTCCGCAACAGGGGCTGCGAGTACCCAGCCAAATCATTAACGTTGTCCATGGGAACTTCATCGATCAACTGTAGTCCTCTTGGCGATGAGTAGCTCAGCCATTAAATCGCAGTTTGTGGAGTCGAGGTGTGGCGCGGTGGTTTAGATGGGGCCTATCTGTTGCCGACCCTTTCGTCTGTCGGTGCCTCACTAGCTCCGCCCTGCTTCCGTTTCCACACCCCGCTCATCGAACCGGACGTG
>JAUTWY010000473.1 GCA_030838305.1 Acidobacteriaceae bacterium | reverse complement strand
ATCCCATGGGCTGTTGCTGCGGCCATAAAGCAGGTTATCGGTTTCCCACGCCATCAATAATTCGGGAGTGTTTGTGGTGCCCAACACGATCGCGCCCGCTTCCCGCAAACGCGCTACCAGTGGTGCGTCTTGCATCGGCACGACTCCGGCACGCAGCCGGGTTCCAGATTCGCAGCGCAGTCCCGCGACTTCGAACGAACTCTTAATGCTGACAGGAACACCGTGTAACGGGCCGATCTTTTTCCCTTGCAGGACAGCAATCTCTGCTTCATGCGCGGCCGGCCGCGCCCCCTTGGCGTCGACTTCGACAAAGGCGTTGAGCTCGGGGTTCAGTTCTTCGATTTGTGCCAAATGTGCATCAACAAGTTCGACGGGTGAAAATTCCTTCTTCCGGATTCGCTCCGCCATAACCACGGCGGGGAGGAAGGTCAACTCGTTCATGAGGCTTTCTCCGTCATTTCGCGGTCTACCATTCGCTTCTCGCCCGCTGTGAGCGAACGGTACTGGCCCTTCGCGAGATCGCCTAACCGTAACGGACCGATGGCCACGCGGACCAAGCGCAGCACTTCAACGTCCATGGCCTTCATCATGCGCCGGATCTGGCGGTTGCGGCCTTCATCGAGAACAATTTCAAGCCAGGAGTGTTTCTCGCCAGCTCGAAGGAGACGCGCCCGCCTGGCGCGAAGCACTTCTCCATTTTCGGCTTTCACTCCGCGGACCAGCAATTGAAGATGATCCTCATTCGCAACCGTATCCACCTGCACGTGGTAGGTCTTGTCGAGATGCGCTTCAGGCGCGGCGATGCGAGCGCCCCATTCAAAATCGTTCGTGAGCAGCAGCAATCCCTCGCTGGCTTTATCCAGGCGACCGACCGGAGCCAGCCACCGAGGGAGCGCATCCTGGGACGCGTTCTTCCCGGCAACAGATTTTGCGCTGAGCAAGGCGTACACCGTTTCTCTGCCCTTCTCATCCGAGGCAGTCGTGACCACTCCGCGAGGCTTGTTCAACATCAGATAGATCTTTGCCTGTGGATCAACCAGTTTTCCATCGACTGCAATATGATTCTTCCCGGATACCGGGGTCTCCGGATCGCGGCGAATCTTTCCATTCAGGGTTACCCGGCCGGCGCGAGTCAGCTCCGCCGCGCGCGACCGCGAGCAGTAGCCAAGCTTTGACAGGGTGCGCGCCAAGCCGATCTTGCGCCCGATTTCTCTCACATGTTTATGCTAACCGACAAATCAATTCACGAAGGGCACGAGGTTTCACGAAGGAATATCCAAACACTTTCTTTGATCAACCTGCAGTATATTTCGCAGCTTGGTACGATACTGATCGTTGAAGGAACTGAAAAGGAGACCTGATGGCCCAGCAACATCCTCCCCGCTTTCTGAAGATTGTGGACGACGCTAAGACTCGAGTGCGTGAAACCAACGTTGACGAGGTAAAGAAAAAGATCGATGGCGGCGCGAAGTTTACTCTGGTAGATGTTCGCGAGGAGAGCGAATTTGCCAAGGACCATCTGCCGGGCGCGATTCATCTGGGTAAAGGGATAATCGAGCGCGACATTGAGGCGCGCGTGCCAGATTTGAATGCGGAAATCGTTCTTTACTGCGGCGGCGGATTCCGCTCCGCCCTGGCCGCCGATAATCTTCAGAAGATGGGCTACAAGAATGTGATCTCGATGGATGGCGGCATTCGTGACTGGCGCGGGAAAGGGTATCCGCTGGAGAAAGCGAGCCCGTTGCCGAAGTAACGCCAGGCCAGGGCGTACACTTACGGACGACTCGCGATTGAGTTTGAGCACATTTTCTGGTAACTGCGTCTAGCCACTTATGAATGGCCGCATCTTCTTCTGGTCGCTCACGTCGGCACTCGCCGGATTTCTGTTCGGCTTCGATACCGTGGTTATTTCCGGCGCCGAAAAAACCATTCAGACGCTTTGGGGATTAAGTCCCGGGCTGCACGGCGTCGCCATGGCCTCGGCCCTCTACGGCACGGTCGTGGGATCCCTGCTCGGCGGCTGGCCCGCTGACCGGTACGGACGCAAAGCCACTCTGCTATGGATAGGAGCGCTTTATTTTATCGGCGCGGTGGGCTCAGCGTTAGCGCACAACGTTGCCACATTCATCGTCGCGCGCGTCATCGGCGGTTTGGGCATCGGCATCTCGACCGTAGTTGCTCCCATGTACATCTCGGAGATCGCTCCGCCCCGGTATCGCGGACGACTCGCCGGAATGTTCCAGTTCAACATTGTTTTCGGCATCTTGATCGCCTTCGTTTCGAATGCACTGCTGGCAGGCATCGGCGAAAACGCGTGGCGTTGGATGCTGGGCGTGGCTGCGTTTCCGTCATTGCTCTATGCTGTGTTCTGCTTTGGACTTCCCGAAAGCCCGCGTTGGCTGCTGAGCAGGAAGGGAGATCGCGAAGCCGGTTTGCGAGTGCTGCAACGAATCGAGCCTGACGCTTCGCCCGCCGAAGTGGCTACCGAGGCGGACGCGATTATTGCCGCATCCTCCGAGCAAGCGTCGTCGGGGCATTTCTGGACGAGACGTCTCCGCAAACCGATACTGCTCGCCATCTTGATTGCGTTCTTCAACCAACTGTCCGGCATCAATGCGATTCTGTATTTCGCGCCTCGCATATTTGAACTGACCGGCCTCGGAGCAAAAGCCGCCCTTTTGCAATCCATCGGGATCGGCGTCACCAATCTCGTTTTCACTTTCGTCGGACTCTGGCTGATTGACCGCCTGGGCCGGCGCACCCTTCTCTACATCGGCTCGTTCGGCTACATCACTTCGCTCGGCCTCGTCGCCTGGGCCTTTTTTACGGATCACTTGACGATCGTGCCGGCTTGCATCTTCGGTTTCATCGGAGCGCATGCCATCGGCCAGGGAGCTGTCATATGGGTATTTATCTCCGAAATATTTCCCAATCGTCATCGTGCGGAAGGCCAGACCCTCGGCAGCTTCACGCACTGGATTTTCGCTGCTTTGCTAACAACTTTTTTTCCGAAGATGGTCACCGCCTTCCCGCCCGGTTATGTCTTCTCGTTCTTTGCCGGAATGATGGTTCTTCAACTCGTGTGGGTGAAGACGCTTGTCCGGGAGACGAAAGGTGTGCCTCTGGAACAAATCCAGAAACAACTGGGAATCGAATAGATTGCCGGACCTTTTTTGCTCTTGGATTCGAAACGAAGTTTTAGAGTCGCGGTAACGACGGCAGCGCCACCTTCTGCTGAATCCCCGCGCCTTCGACGACGGTATAAATGAAATCCGCGGGTACGTCCCGCAGAACTTCGGTGCCCCCGTTCGGCCAGCGAATGTTTACTTCGCTCATCTTGTCGTTTGCGGCTAACCCAAAGTGCAACCGCAAATCGTTCTGCGAAAGGTAGCTGGCACCGCCGCGCACCTCATCGAACTGCACCAGCGCACCGGCCTTGACGGTGACGCGTGCCCCAATTGCGGCCTTGTTGCTTTTCACTCCCACCAACTTGAACAACACGCGGTGATTGGCGCTGTCGTCATGATTCAGCAGCAGGGATGGCGGCTCTCCCACGTTAAGCACCACGATATCGACATTGCCGTCGTTGTTGATGTCGCCAAAAGCCGCGCCCCGCCGCGATTGTGGAGGTACATTCGCCAGTGCTTGCGAAACATCGTCAAAGCTTCCATCGCGCTGATTGCGGAACAACTGCATGGGCTGGCGATAAGGCGTTCCTCCAGGAATCGTATCCACCTGGGGATACACGTGACCATTGGCGATAAACAAATCGCTCCAGCCGTCGTTATCCATGTCGAAAAACCCCGTGCCCCAACTTACGAAGGGGAAAGTGGGTTTCATCAATCTCGCCCGCACGCTGACGTCGGCGAAATCGTCTTTGCCCAGGTTGTGATACAAGGTCGAACCTTGCTCGATAAAATTCGTGACCACCATCGACAAGCGGCCTTCATGGAGATAGTCGCCCCAATCGACGCCCATGGAGCCTTGTTGCAGGCCGTCGCCGCTAAGTGCGATTCCGGCCAGCAAACCGACGTCGTCAAATGTTCCGTCATGCTTATTGCGATACAGAAAGTTCGGGCCAGCATCGTTGGCAACATACAGGTCGGGCCAGCCGTCGTTATCGTAGTCACCCCAAATCGCGCCTAAACCGTAGTAGTGATGCGGATCGTCGACACCAGCCTTCTTCGCGACTTCCTCGAACGTGCCGTCGCCCTTGTTATGAAATAAAAGATCCGATTCGCCGGGCAGTCCCCATGGACCGCACTGCACCAGCACACCTTTGAAGCGGCAGAATCGCGGATCGTTGCCAAACTGCGGCAAGTTGTCGATATCTACGTGAACATATCGCGAGACAAAAAGATCTACCTTGCCATCGCGATCGTAATCAGCCCAGGCTGCGCCGGTGCTGAATCCGCCAGCGCCGACGCCGGCCTTGTCGGTGACATCTTCAAACTTGCAACTTCCTAAATTGTGATATAGCGCGTTCCCCCCAAAACCGGTGACGTAAATATCCTGTAATCCATCGTTGTCGTAATCGGCCACAGCCACGCCCATTCCCCAACCTTTGCGCCTGAGGCCGGCAGATTTGGTGATGTCGGTGAACTTGAGGTCCGCATCTTGATGATAGAGAGTGATCATCGGATCACCCCCCTGCCGGTATCGCTGAACCGTTGAGCCGTTCACGGTGATGATGTCGAGTTTCCCGTCGTTGTCGCAGTCGATCAGGCCGACGCCGCCACTCATGGATTCGACGATGTACTTTTTCTCGGGAGAAGAAATGTGCGCCACCGTCAGGCCGGCCTTCTGGGCGATGTCTTCAAATTTCGGGAGGGATGCGGGTGGACTGGGTGGTTGGGTCTTCTGCAACCCGGCGGGCGCTGGAGATCTGTTCGGAGCAACCTGTGCCTGCGGCACCGCGGTCAGAAATCCCAGGGATTGGAAAAACGTCCACGGGGGAAGCACGGCTCGCATAGGCAGGGCGATTATACAGGCGAGCGGAAGCTGAGTTTGCTCCAGAAACCAGGCACGGAAGATTCCGAAGGAAGTTGCGGGCAAAACAAAACGTCCCAGACTCTGTTTGAGTCACGGGACGTCTGTTGATCAGCCCTCCCCCAAGTGCTGCTCGAAAACAAGACTATCGCGCATTCAGAAGGCCGTATATGGCTCTGCCGTGCCATACCTTAGCACGAACGTGTGGGCCGATTAAGCCCCGCATTAACAATCGGTTACGCGATCACTGGGATGTTGCTCACTCCCACGGTACCGAAGACGCGACGATAGCGCTCAATCTCCGATGGGGGGCCAAGCGCTTTCGCGTAATTGTCGGAGAGCTTCACCGCTGGGCGGCCTTCGACGCTGGACACTTTGCCGATCAGACTGATGGGATCGAAGCCACTCTCGCCACTGGGATCGCAGCCGCGGAAATCATTGGTGAGCAGCGTTCCCCATCCAGCGCTGAAGCGAATGCGACGACCGGAATGCCACTTGCGCCGATCATGGAAGTCATCCGCGCTGCGGAAATCTCCGGCCGTGATTCCGCGAGCGAGTGCCCCGCCAAAATAAGCATGCAGGCCAAGAATGTCGTCAACGTCGAGGGCGTCGGAGGCGATTACGAGCTTGTCATTCGGGTCGCGCCCGCGGGACTTTAGCCATTCGATATATTCATCGCCGGCTATATACGGGTCTTTGCTGTCGACACGCTGCCCTGTCCAATCGGCGGCCCAGTTGGGAGCACCCTCCAGGAATTGCGTGGTCCCGAAGGTGTCAGGCAGCATAATCCGAAGCGCGCCTTCGTAAGTTTTCTGCCACAATTCAAGGACGCGGTACTGTGAGGCCTTCAGGCTCTCCTCGTCGGGCGCGAGCGCCGCCAGGGCCATGGGGATCTCATGCGCATTGGTGCCAATCGCTTCAAGATCATGCTTGTGGGCGAGGAAGGCATTCGAAGTCCCAGTGAACCCGCTTCCGAGATTCGAAGCCATCGCTTCGACCACATATTCCTGCCAGAGAAAACTATGGCGGCGCCGCGTGCCGAAATCCGCGACGCTAAGATTGGGGACGCCTCGCAGACGCTCGATCTTGCTCCACAACTTGGTCTTTGCTCGCGCATATAGAATGTCAAGGCCGAATTCGCTCAACCTTTTCAGATTGGCTCTAGTGCGCAACTCATTGATGATGGAAAGCGAATACAGCTCCCACATCGTGGTGTCCGTCCAGAGACCGTCGAAAGTGAGATGAAAGCGCCCGTCCTTGACTGAGAGCTCGTAGTCGGACAATCGGAAGTCGCGTTCCAGCCATTCCAGAAAAGCTGGTTCAAAGATTCCGCGGCGGCCATAAAACGTGTTGCCCGCCAGCCAGACTAATTCGGATCTGCGGAAGCGAACGCTTCTAGCGTGATCCAGTTGGTCGATGAGTTCTTCGTGAGCGAAAATATCCACGGGACCAGTCGAAGAGCGGTTAAACAACGAAAATGAAACCCGCGTCTTGGGAAAATGCTTCCAGACAAACTGCAGCATTAGAAGCTTATAGAAATCAGTGTCGAGCAAGGATCGCGTAACCGGGTCAAGTTCCCAGTTGTGATTGTGTGCCCGCTCCGCGAAGTTCACGATCATGGACTACTATCCTCTGCCGCCGTCGCCACAAAATCAACTGTGAGCATCCTTCGGAAAAACGGTCGTCATACAAACCGGAGGGCGAGGTTGCTGGCGAAGAAGATCGCCAATCGCTCAGCTTCCCCCTTAATAGCGGCGCGTGTTGCCTGCGAGAGCCGGCCGAGCGGCTCGGTCTCCACCAGGAGTTTTTTGCGTTCAAGTTTATAAGACCACACGCCGGCGACCGCGCCATCGACGAGTACCACGGGAGAAATCCAGCCTTGATTGCGGTAAACGCGTTTGTAGTGCTTCTTGCTCAAGAGGTGATCCTTGGCGCGATGCGCGAGCAAGTAGGTATCGAAGCTCGGCAGAAGACGGATGCAGGGCGTTCTTGCATATCTGGCGTTCAGGGCGGCGACATCTTCGCGAAGCAAGAAGGAACTCTTCCTGTCGCCGGCTATCTGCTCGATTTCGGATTCGAGGAGCGCAGGAAGGGTCTTCGCCTGCTGCATCGGAATGCCCGCCCAGTGCGAGAAGTCAGCCGGCGTCGCGGGACCATAAGCGTGTAAATATTTTCGAAAGAGAGCGCACTGCGCTTCTGTTTCAGAAAATGTCTTCAACTTCCGTTTAGGAAGCCAGCGATCGACCCGGATAAAACTAATTTCCTTGCTCTCGCCCCGCCCGTAGCAAATCAATCCTTCCGCTACGGGCACGCGCACAATGCTCCACACATTTTCCATCCAGGCACGAACGCGCTTGCTGACCTTGGGACGAACTGCGGCAGTGATGGCAGGTCTTCCCAAAGGTCCGGGGGATAGGGCGTCCATGATCAGGGTGGTAAGGGCTTCGGCCTCGTCGCTAGCAATGCCGAATTTAGCCATGATACGGAGTGCCCCTGCCATCCGGCTCGACTTTAACGCGGCTATATATAGCGGGAATTCATCTGCCGGAATCAGGTGTAGCGTCTGGCGCATGAGAGACGTCTTGACCAAAGTCCGAGTCTGCCATAACGCAGTTTCGATTTCGACCCAGGTGATGGAATGATTGCGCGCCCAAAGCTGAAGGAACGCGGAGGACATTACCTGGGCTTGAACCCCGCAAACGTCGCGGCAGATCGTGACGGGATCGACGGGCGTTTCTTCCAACAGATGGTGGCGTCCCAACCGGAACTGGGAAATTGCTTCGAGATTAGCGTGATTCTCCAAAATCATCGGACTTCGGTCGAGATCTGATGACCCGTCATTCATCGAACCAATTGTTGCACGTCAAAGCCAGACCGATCGGAGCACCGACACTCCACCGCCGGCGTCACGGCTAGGCTGGCTGTGCTGGCACTAGGGCGGAAGCCCAGTTCCTCCGGTAGAGAACGTACATCAGGATTGTAGCCGCGAGTGGAACCAATAATCCGATTTCAAGGCTTTTGAATTTCTGGGAAGAATAACCGACGATCCACGGCAGCAAAGCGCCTCCCAAATTAGCCACGGTGAACATGACGGATCCGACCTGTGACGCCGCCGATCCAAATTCCCGTGACAGCCTGGAGATTGTGATCGGGTAGACGGCAGCAAGTCCAAATCCCGCGAACGCTACGCTGCCAATAACGCAAGGCATGGTGCGCGACAAGAGCAGTCCCGTCATCCCCAGGCAAGCAATCGAAAGCCCGGCACGCGCCGTCTTGATTTCGTTGATCTTCCGCAATGCAAGGGGCGCCATCCACCTTCCAAACATTAGAGCGGCCAAAAAAAAAGACGGCGTCATCACGGACGATGTGGGCGATAGAGTCCCGAGACTTTTGGCATAGGAAGCGATCCAACCTCCGAACGCGTTTTCTACGCCCACGTACAAAAAAAATAAGCCAGATAACACAAAAAACGACCGACCTCTCCAATGAACTGCCGGTGAGCCGGCCCCATCATTACCCGCCACCGCAGCAGCTTCCAAAGGGTACAACGGCATCACTGCAATTCCCACCAGTACCAGAAATAGGAGGCCCGCCAATAACAGCAGGAAGAGTTGCAACTCATCGGCTTTAACTGCCGCCGCCATGACAAAGGGACAAGCGACGGCACCCAGGCTCCAGGAGAAATTAAGCAGACTGAGCGCAGCAGCGCGACGTTCCGGATTGATTGCCGCGACCAGGAGATTGGCAGCCGGAATTGCTAGACCAAGGCCGCTTCCGTAGCAAAAGATGCAAACCAGACCCAGCAAATGCGAACTGAATGGGAGGCCGGCCACGCCCACGGCCATGGCAAAAAGGCCGACATTGATCGCGTATCGAAATCCCCAACGCGAGACGATGACACCAGAGAGGCATGTTCCCACCGTCGCTCCAGCGAATTGTGCCGTAAAGAGCGAGCCAGCCTGAGCGTAGTTCAACGACCAACGAACCGACAGCGCCGGTAACAGCGGACCGAGGAGCACCGTGACCATTCCCGTGGGTACGAACGCGGCGTGTGCCGCCTTGTTCCACGACCTAGCGGTGCGGGTTCGCGATATTTCTGCCACAGCCACGGAGTCCGGTCCTATGAAGCAGCTACTTCCCATTCTAGGGCGAAGCTTTGCAAGCGCCGAGCGAATTACCGTACCACGAGCGTGGCTCAATCGGAATTTCTGCCCCGATAGCGCTGTTTTTTGATCTTCTAATATCAAATAATCCTCGACAAGCTGGAACGGCAGCGTAGAATCCTTGTAGAATAACGATTTTGTAACACTAACGCGTGTCGATGTAGGTTCCTCAGCAAATGCCCCTTGGAGGATCACGGTGAAACAAGGATTCGTGTGCGGAGTAGCTCTGTGCTTGTCGTTGGTGTCATTACTTTCCGTTGCATATGGGGGAGATTCCATTCCAAAAGCCGCATGGAAGAGAGGAATCGGCGAACCCCTGAAGAATGCCGGCACTAAAAAACCTAGTATTCAAGTCATTGATGACGGCTATGGGCAAGGAGCACCGGTTGGCGGCTTCGGTGCTGGCACGTTCTCAAGGACCTACGGAGGGAATTTCTCCCGGTGGCATCTCAAAACTGGCGTCCATAAATACGAGACTCTCCACGCCAATCAATTCGCAATGTTTCAACAGGTGGAGGGATCGCCCGAAAGCGTTAGCCAAGTCTTATCGACCGATCATCCGGCGGGCGGATCGCTGACCAG
>JAUTWY010000440.1 GCA_030838305.1 Acidobacteriaceae bacterium | reverse complement strand
CCAGCGAGTTCTGCTTAAAGCCGATGCCCGCCTGCCCCACATTGATCATACTGCCCTGCTTGTCATACATGCCGAGCACGACCGAACCAAAATGCGCGCGGCTGCCTTCGGGATGAGTGTATCCTCCGATTACGCATTCCACCCGGTGCCTGATCTTGATCTTCAACCACTCACTGCTTCGGCGCTCCTGATAAATGCTGTCACGCTTCTTGGCCAGGATACCCTCGAGGCCTTTCTCCCGGGCCATTTCGAAGAGGGCCTTCCCTTGCCGCTCGTAGTGGTCGGAATAGCGCAGCGCATCTCCCGTGGCAACGATCGAAGCTAACTTCTTCTTGCGCTCTTCCAGCGGAAGCTTGCGCAAATCGTAGCCCTCGAGATACAGCAAATCGAACGCGTAGTACAGCACTGCTACGTCGGCATTCGCGGGACCACGTCGGCCACCGGGGCGAAATCCCGTGCGCTGCTGCATCAGGCTGAAGGAAGGACGCCCCTCATCATCGAGCGCAACCACTTCGCCGTCTAGAATGGCGGTCTTTGCCTTGACTGATTTTGCAAGGTCTTTGAGTTCGGGATAGCGGGCCGTCAGCTCATTCTGATTCCGCGAAACCAGTCGTACTTTGCCGTTCTCGATGAAAGCTACCGCCCGATAGCCGTCCCATTTGATTTCGAAAAGCCAGTCTGGGCTGTCAAAGGGTTTCTCCACGGTTGTTGCCAGCATGGGATGAATCTCGGTGGGCATGGCGCGTTTCACTGGGCCGACGGATATGGAAGGAAGTGCTTTTAACACAGGGGGGGCAGAGGAGGCAGGGTAGGTCTGAAGCTTGGATTCGAGTCGGGTCTCCCTTTGCTTAGCCCTCTGTCCCTCTGAGCCTGCCTTGAGCGACGCCGAAGGGGCCTCGGTGTTTATTTCTTTGGTTTTTTTTTAGCTGTCGGCTTCTTAGCGAGATTTTTCTTATCTAACCTCGCGATAGCATCAGCCAGCCACGCTGCTTTCACTTTACCTCGTCCGGCAGATGGACGGCTTCTCCACTCTCTCGACCCCTCATCCCCCGCGATCTCCGCCAGGCTCCGCTTGCTCAGGACCGACTGGTCGTATTCATCGATGTCGTAGCCCTCGACCGCGTGGTCGTCATGCTTCTTGATCAGCAGCCATTCGTTTCCCTTGCTTCCGGGACGGCGGCCCTTCATCTTCACCAAAGCGAAGTCGCCCTTCAGCTTTTTTCCGCTCAGTCGAAACTTCAAATCGCCCTTGGCCAGCATGGCAGCCGCTTCCGCCTCGGTACCCGGCACGTACCTCCCCTCCACCGGAACCGGTGAGAGCGGTTGCCACGTGCCCACATCCCAAACCATGACCGTGCCCGCACCGTAATTGTTTTCCGGGATGATGCCCTCAAAATCGAAGTAGGAAACCGGATGATCCTCGACCTGCATGGCCAGTCGCTTGTCCGCTGGATCGAGCGACGGCCCCTTGGGCACTGCCCACGATTTCAGCACGCCCTCCATCTCCAGCCGAAAGTCATAGTGAAGCCGCGTGGCGTCATGCTTTTGCACCACAAATCGGTGCCCAGCTTTGCTCGCAACTTTCGCTGGAGGCTCCGGCGTGTGCTCAAACTTGCGTTTTCGTTTGTATTCTTCGAGAGCCATAGAGTGTTCATTTAACCACTAAGGACAGGAAGTTTCACGAAGGAAAGTCTGAATTGCTTGCCCTTCGTGTAACTTCGTGTTCTTTGTGGTTCATGATTTCGACCTCGCTGCCATGGGATAAAATCCTTCCACCATGCAACGCGAATTCCCCGAAGTGCCGCTGGTAGGCGTGGGCGCCGTCATCATCGAAGACGAGCGCGTCGTCCTCGTGAAGCGCGCCCACCCGCCCCTTCAGGCCGAGTGGTCCATTCCCGGAGGCGTGCTCGAAGTTGGCGAACTGGTGCGCGAGGCCGCCATCCGCGAGGCTCGCGAGGAAACCGGACTCACCGTCGAACCTGGCGAACTCCTCGGCGTATACGACCGAATTCTGCGCAATCCCGAGCGGCGCGTGCAATATCACTATGTTTTGATTGATTTTCTCTGCCGCCGGGTTGCGGGAGATCTCGCCGCGGCCAGCGATGCCGCCGAAGTCAGATGGTTCTCACGCGATGAACTGCCGGTCTTGAAACTGGCGGAAGACACGCTGGACGTGATCCGGAAGGGATTTTCCAATCGCAAGGCAAACCGGTAGTCCCTGCTAGTTAACGGGCGTACGGGCGCGGGTTGCGGCGGTCGTGCACAAATAATCCCGATAAGAGCAGAGTTGGGCGAGCATATCCTTCGAATCCACAAGAATCTTTGCCTTCTCTGTTTCGCCAACCAGCAGGATGATGTAGTCATCGCGACCCTGATTCATGTTCAGGATGAACGGATACTGCCGACTGAAGCCGTTCCCGCCTATATCCGCGTCCTTAACATTGAGGGCATAGAACATGTAGTGAGGCGTGTTCATAGTTGCGGGTTCCAGTGCGTTCGTATCGCCCCGCATGATCGGTGCGATCATGTACGCGACACCGGTGCGGGCCGGATTCGGGTACGAGGCCCTGCCAAACTTTTTGATGACTTCTTCATGGACCTGCTTGGCCTCCATGCCGCGCGCTCTGAGCTCGGCGGCATAGAGATAATCTTCGAATAGTGTCTTTTAGCCTTCCGAGTCGTAACAAACGGGCCAGAAAATATCATCCCGGAACGGCTGATTCGCCCACTGCCAATCGCTTCGCACAACGATACAACTGATGCCATTGGTTCCGCGCCGGCTGAGTCCATAGCCGTTGGCCGGGTCCAGGAGATAGACGGTCGCGTTTTCTCGCAGAGGCGAGGGTGCTGCACTCAATGCGAAGCGATTTTCCAGCGCCTCGGGCATTCTCTCGATCTTCGGTGGCGGACCTGCTTGAGCTTGTTTTTGCGCAAAACAGTTGACAGAAAAAGAACAAAAGACCACCGCCATTCCAATGCACGCGCCAATCTTCATCAGACACCTTTCCTCTTCAGCCATTCTTCCCTGGCGTGTGCCTCACCTTTCGCGACCTTCCAAAGGTGGCGGCACGATCTGGAAACCTCGTCATATCCAACTCCCGAATTCCACGTCAGGGCCGCGGAACTGCCGCCTTGCCGGTGGACGAACTCGGAAGGGCGCCACTAGCAGTTCACAAGACATGCCGAAGTGGAATCCCGCGATTCTATTCCTACGATCAAAGTCTTAGTCTCAGACTATTTTCAGAAGGTCAGTGTTGGCAACATTTACGCTTGCCCGGGATTTAGACTGTTATCTGCATGCTTCCCCCGAGGACAATTTCCTGGCTGGGCCTGGTACTCTTTGAACTCTTTTCGCTTGGGTTCATGACAGGTCAGGACGTTCCTCCCGCGACCCAGCCTCCAACCCAGTCGGTCCCCTCAGTTTCCACGCGCAAGGCCGTTGCGTTTGATGATTTTGTCGACTCGGCTATCCGGCAGGAGCGCCGCCTGACCGACCTGCTGCGCAACTTCAATCCGATCGTTGAGACCTATATCCAGGAACAACAGCCTGATTCCGCCCTGGGGACGTCTCCGAAGCGTGACGACTATTTCTTAAGCCGCTTGGACCTGGCTGGTAATGCTGCCAACACTTCAGAGTTCGCAGACGAGCAGCACTTGAAGCGGGGTGGGGAGAAGAAATTGCCCAGGTTTGAGGAGCCTTTCGCGGCAGCCGGCTTCGCGCAGGCGCTATTCCCGGACCTGGACCACTTCGACCGGCAGAACTACGCGTTCGAATTTGCCCGCTGGGAGCTTCTTGGTGAGGTGCGTTGCGCCGCCGTGGACGTGAAGCCCCATGAGAACTCGGGGAATCATGGTTTTGTCGGCCGGATCTGGATAGAAGATCAGGACTTCAACATTGTGCGTTTCACGGGAACGTACATCTCGAAGGCATTCGCCAGGCGCGCGTTTCATTTCGACAGCTGGCGGCTGAATACCCTCAGCATCATGTGGATGCCCGCCTATGTTTATACCGAGGAGTCGGATCCTCACGATCCCTCGAGCCACGGACTCTGGTTTAAGGCTCAGACCCGAATCTGGGGTTACGACATGAAACACGCGGGCGATCATCGCGAGTATGCCAAACCTCTGACCGACACGCCCGCTTGGGTCGATCCCAAGCGACACGAAGCTTCGCAGGACTTGAGCCCGGCCTACACCTTGGGGCAAACAACCTACACACCGGAAGACAATGTCGTAGAGCGGTTACAGGTTGCGGGGTTGATGGCTCCCGACGGCGAGGTCGACAGAATATTGCAAACCGTGGTCAACAATCTGATGGTGACCAATGCCCTCGACCTTGCCGGGGTTCGTTGCCGCGTGCTGCTCACCATGCCGCTCGAATCGTTCGTGATAGGACGAACCATCGTCGTCAGTCGTGGACTTCTCGATGTGCTGCCGGATGAAGCGACGCTCGCAGCAGTGCTGGCGCACGAACTGGCCCACATCGTTTTGGGCCATTCCGTAGGCGCCGGATATTTGTCGGGCCTATCGTTGCCGTTCTCGGATCGCGAGATCTTTGTACACCTGAACTTTCATTTTGATCCCGCGCAAGAAACCGACGCCGACAAGAAAGGCCTGGAGCTGTTTTCGAAGTCGCCGTATAAAGATCAACTCGCGAATGCTGGACTCTTCCTGAAGGCTCTGGAAGCACGTTCTCCTCAATTGCCGAACTTGCTGCATGGGCGCTTCAGCAATGATTTCGGGAGCAGCCACCTGATCGGGATACAGGCACTGGCCAACACCGGGAAGCCTCTGCACATGGATCGGGTGGATCAGATCGCTGCCTTGCCGCTAGGCTCGCGAATAGTAGTCGATCCCTGGTCGGACCGGATTGAGATGCTCAAGAGCAAACCAGTTCGCCTGGAGTCGGCAGCAGAGAAGAGGCCGTTCGAGGTGAGTCCGTTCTTTCCGCACCTCAAGCGGTTGGATGGACAGGACACATCCGGAGAAAAAAAGTGAGTTGCGGTGATGATTCGCCGCAACTCACGAATCGTCAGCCTAGATTGCCGCGATCCCATTGAATCCGACATTCTCCGGAAGTCCGCCGACCGTCCCGAGGTTAAGCAGGGTGCCATCGGGCTGGATACCAAAGGTGCTGATCATGCCGATCTTCCCGTCGAGGCTGTACAGAAATTTGCCATCCGCACTGATCGCGATATCCAGGTTCGTGGCGCCTGCCGGGTTCGTCCCTAGGATGGTCCCGGGCAATGCGCTCAGCGTTCCGTTGGGAGCGATGGTGAAGCCGGAAATGGTGGAGCTGCCGGCGTTAGAGGTGTAGACCCATTCGCCATTTGGTGTGACTGCATTCCAGCAGCTTGCCGAGCCCAAAGTCGGGACGCTAGTGCTGATCGGAGTCAGAGTTCCGTTGGACGCAACTGCATAGGACGAGATGGTGGATGCATTTTGTCCTCCGGCGGGGCCGGTTTCAACCGCCAGTGCCGTTCCGTTCGGCGCAAAGGAAACTGCAAAGAGGCCGGGACCCGCACTTGGATTTATCACGATAGGTGACAACGTTCCGTCACGATGCACAGTGAACGCGTCGATGTTGTTCGTTAAGCGTTCAGTCACGAGAAGGACCTGGCCGTTGGGGCTGAGGGCGAATGACGCCGCGCCGGAAGTATTAGTGCTCAGGAAACTGAGAGAATTGGGAATTGGATGCAGGGTTCCGTTGTCATTGACCTGGAAGCCGGCCACGCTGCTGCTGCCACCGGTATTGAGCACATAAACGAGATGTCCGTTTTGGGCTACTGCGTTCGGTTCGCTGCCACCGGAGAGTTTTTTGTCGGTGAGAGACAAGTCCGCGCCATGAACTCGAAATACTGAGATCTCTCCGCTGCCGGCGTTGACCGCAAACAGCAGGGTGTGATCCTGGCTCAGACTGAGGGAACCTTGCGATTCCAGGGGATCGTTGTTGCCCCCACTACCTCGACCGCCAGTGGCAAATCTCCGGCTTTCCTGCAATGAGCCATCCGAGGCCCGCTTGTAAGAGATGACTTCATTCCGGTCCGCGGCGTTCGTCATGACGAACACGGCGCCTGCACCTTGGGAACGTTCGTCCTGTGCGTTGCTGAGGTTGGGGGAAACGACTGGGAAGACGACAATGATCGCCAGCGCGACCATCCAGAGCATATGAACTGACTTCAACATTTTCCGACTCCTGCATGTTTTATGTCGCGCGCCAAACCAGCTGAACATGAAACATTTGTTCTCAGGTTCGGCCACGCGCATACAGGGGAGTCATGGGAAGGAGCAAGGTTTCGGATTTTTCACAAATTTTACATTTCGTTTTTGCCATTCCCTGGAATGCAACTACGATCTGCCACCTTCGCTTCCATCGTCTTCCCACTCCGCATCACACTGATGGCAGCGCCACGCCGGGCGCTGCACAGGCATGGGCACGCGGAGGAATGCGCTCATGTAGGCGATGGGATGATCCAACTCCTGGAAGTTCACATCGAGCGACTGGCACTTGGGACAGCGAGGCTGTTCGTAGAGTCCAATGCCCTGCACGTAGAGACCTTCGAGAATCGGCTCATCGAGAATCTGGCGGGCGTTTCCCACATCTGCGGCGCGCACATTGAGTTTGATCCCGCCGATGAAGTTCGAAATAAACCAGTCCAGCCGGACGAGGTTGTCGTCCGCCAGAAAACATTCGATGCCCGCCGACTCCAGGCTGCCCTTCGCCAGCAGCGCTTCCGGCAGATCGCGAAACTGCCGGATGGTCGCCAATTCCCGCATTTCCATTTCCTGCCGCGGTTTGGGGACCGCTTCCTCGGGAAGTTCCAAGTGCCTGCGGTCCAACTCATCTTCGAGAGCATCCCACGCCAACTCGGTCAGCGCCTCGGCGTTGCGGGCAAGTTTTTGCAGTTCGCCGTCGGTCATGGCGGCGTAGTTGGCCGTCAGTCGCCGCTTTTCGCGCTGCTGCTCCAGATACGAATTGTCGAGGTAGGACACTGCACAAGCATACTGCGAGCCGCGACAATACTCCAACTCGCCCGAGTCTTTGGCTAATTCACAACAAGTCCAACGCCGACCGGTTCTCGCGTTCCACTTGCCGCATGGTACATTGCTTAGGCGATTTTTCCGGACGCCAGCGCAACAACTTTGTGCCGTGACGAAAGCGTCCGCCGGTGAAGTGATCGAATTGCACTTCGACAACAAGTTTCAGTTCCAGCGGTTCCCAAACGGTTGAGCGCTTCGTGCTCCACCGGCTGGGGCCTCCGGGAGCCTTGCCGGTAAAGCCCGGCGGCTTAATAAGCGGTTTCAACTTCTTCGTGAGGGGCGCGCGGTCTTTAGCTTGTATTGAGGAAGTAAATCCCACGTGGTCGAGCAGGCCCTCGTCATTGTAGAGGCCGAGCAGCAGCGAGCCGACCACAGGCTTTTTATCAAGATAGCGAAAACCTCCAACGAGGCAGTCGGCGGTTCGCTGGCGCTTGATTTTTTGCATCCCGGTGCGCTCGCCGCTCTGGTAGGGCAAGTCGCGGTGTTTGGCAATGACTCCGTCGAGAGCGGTTCCCATCCGGAACCATTTGCGGGCTGCTGCAAAATCTTCGGTCACAGGAGAAAGGCGGATGGTCCGGTTCGACTTCAGATACTCTTTAGAAAATTCCTCGA
>JAUTWY010000371.1 GCA_030838305.1 Acidobacteriaceae bacterium | reverse complement strand
TGCTCGGTCGCAGCGTCGCCGCCCAACCCGCTTGGTCCGATTTTCCCCTCATCGTTCTTACTGGAGGCGGCGCCACCACACCATACACGGAGCAGATGGTCCGTTCGCGCACGCCCATGGGCAATATCAACTTGATTGAGCGGCCGCTGCGCCCTGCTACGCTGATCAGCAGCGTTCGCACCGCGATCCGCTCCCGGCTGCGGCAGTACGAAATTCGCGATCATCTCGAAGACCGCGAACAAGTGGAAGACGAATTACGCCGGGCCCACGATGAGTTGGAGTCGCTGGTGGAAAAGCGGACCCTGGCTCTGCGCAAACTCTCCGCCCGGCTGATGCGCGTACAGGATGAAGAACGCCGCCGCATTGCGCGGGAACTGCACGATGGCCTTGGGCAGTGGCTGGCGGCGGCTCAAATCAATCTTGACATGGCGTTAATCCATAACGGGGGAGGACAATCCCCCATGTTGCAGGATACGCGCAACCTCATTGACCACGCCGTCTCCAGCATTCGTACCATGTCTTATCTCCTCCATCCGCCGTTGCTGGATGAAGCCGGCTTCGAAGCGGCGGCGCACTGGTTTATCGATGGCTTTGGCAAGCGCAGTTCTTTGGCGATCAAAACGAATTTTTGTCCTCCGGACAATCATCCCGGAGGGAAATCAAAAGCTCTGCGCATGCCTGAGGTGGTGGAACTGGCGCTGTTCCGCGCGCTGCAAGAAGGCCTTACAAACGCCCATCGACATTCTGCCAGCCCTCGCGTCGAGGTGAAATTCGAGCGGCTTCCCGATTGCGCTGTGCTCGAGATCCAGGATTTTGGCCGCGGACTTCCGCAAGCCGTGATAGACCGGTTCCAGCGCACAGGAACCGGTTCTGGCGTGGGACTTGCCGGCATCCGCGAACGGATCAAGGAACTCGGCGGCGATTTTACAATCTGCTCCAGCAGCAGCGGCACAACGCTTCGCTCTATCGTGCCCCTGCCTCTGGACGCGGGCAAGGCAGCCGCCGAACCCGTCGCTCGGAGAGAAGCGCCTGCTTCAAAAACAGCAAATAATCTCGTCAGCAACTTTGATCGAGCTTTATGATTTCGAACGCGTGGCTGCAATTACGTTAGGGTCTGCACCTCAACCGAAAGTACGGCGGGAAGATCTCGAACGATTGGAGCCCAGTTATCCCCAGCGTCGGCCGACGCGTAAACCTGCCCGCCGCTAGTGCCGAAGTACACTCCGCACTTATCCAGCGAATCTACGGCCATGGCATCGCGCAAGACATTCACGTAGCAGTCTTTTTGTGGCAGACCCTTCGTCAGTGCTTCCCACTCATTGCCGCCCGTGCGGCTGCGGTAGACGCGCAGCTTGCCGTCCGGAACAAAGTGCTCACCGTCGCTCTTGATGGGGACGACATAGATCGTCTCCGGCTCGTGGGCGTGCACGTCGATTACGAAGCCGAAGTCGGTCGGCAGGTTCCCGCTTATTTCTTTCCAATTATCACCGGCGTCGTCGCTTCGCATTACGTCCCAGTGCTTCTGCATGAAGAGCACTCCCGGGCGCGAAGGGTTCATCGCGATGTGATGAACGCAATGGCCGACTTCGGCATTGGGGTCAGGGATGTATTGCGAACGCAGTCCGCGGTTGATCGGCTTCCAGGTCTTGCCGTCGTCGTCGGTGCGGAATGCCCCGGCCGCGGAAATTGCAATGTACATGCGCTGAGGATTGCTGGGATCGAGAATGATCGTATGAAGGCACATGCCGCCTGCGCCCGGCTGCCACTTGGGGCCGGTGCCATGACCGCGAAGTCCGGATAATTCCTTCCAGTTCTGTCCGCCATCGGTCGAACGAAAAATGGCGGCGTCTTCCACGCCCGCGTACACTGTATCGGGATCTTTCAGCGATGGCTCAAGATGCCAGACGCGCTTGAACTCCCAGGGATGCTGCGTCCCGTCATACCACTGATGGGTGGTAAGCGGCTTGCCGCTTGCATCCGAAGTGTCGTAAACGAATTTGTTGCTCTCGGCTTTCGGAGGGCCGGGGGTGGGCGCTTGACCGGCCGGGGTCCCGGGCTGATGCCAAGTCTTGCCTCCGTCATCGGAACGCTGAATGATTTGTCCGAACCATCCGCTGGTTTGGGACGCATAGAGCCGATTCGGATCGGCCGGCGATCCCTTGATGTGGTACATCTCCCAACCCGCAAAGTGGGGGCCGCTCACCTCCCATTTTTCGCGCTTGCCGTCCGACGTCAAGACAAACGCGCCCTTGCGCGTGCCCACCAGAACTCTTACCTTACTCATCTCGCAACTCCTTTCTCAGTTTCCGATTATTCACCAATTCGTTGATGGAAATCCCCACAAACATCACTAAATCTCATGTTCATTGCGGAGCCGACGCGCGTAACGGGATCAGCGTGCGGAGGCGCTCATCCCGCAAAGAAATCCCCAGCCAGGCCAGCACCCCAACCACCACCGGAAACAGAAACCAGGGATTCGACATGCGCACCATGGTAGCGGTGGTGCCGCCCAGATATCCGGTCAGCAAGATGGCGCCGAGGATCGAAGTGCGCGGAATCACGTACAGCAGAACGCACACCAACAAGACGATCCCGATCGGCTGAACTGCGGTTACCGGATATCCGACCTGAACCGTTCCCTCCACCGCAGCAGCCAGCTTCAACACCTTAATCGTGCTGTCAAAGAGCAGGAAAATCACGACGAGAGCGCTGATAATTCGTCCCGGCCAGACGGAAATCTGCGAAGGAGAACTGCTTGGAGTAGTTGCTGGCATATCTTCCCCCATGCTTTCGGATCCCTTAGGCGGCTTTCTCGCAGTTAATCATCCACGGGATGCCGAACCGATCGACGAGCATACCAAATCGGACAGCCCAAAATGTCTCTTGCAGGGGCATCTGCACTGTCCCGTTTCCTGTCAAGGCATTACATATGCGTTCCGCCTCGTCCGCCTCCTTGAGGCCAATGAGCACGGAGAGGCCTTGTTATCACGCGACACTGTACAATATCTTACTTGCTAATTGCAAGTCACATTGATTAGGCTTAACAATGTGTCGGGGAAGCGCAAAGTCAAACGTCGGTCGGCGTGTCCGCTGAATGCGTCGGTCGAGATGTTGGGCGACCGCTGGTCGCTGCTGATCATCCGCGACATGATGCTGCGCGGGTTCCGTAGTTACAAGGAGTTCATGGAGTGCTACGAAGGCATCGCCACGAACATTCTGGCTGATCGCCTGCGCAAGCTGGTGGCTTACGGAATAATTGCCACGAAACCAGATCCATCGGATGGGCGCAAAGTCATCTATCTGCTGACGCAGAAGGGGATTGATCTGGCGCCAGTGCTCACCGAGATGGTCCTCTGGGCGGCCGCGCATGAAGATACCGGCAATCAGGCATTAGTCCGGCAGATGAAAGAGGACAAGCAGAAATTCCTGGCTAGCGTGCGGCAACGGTGGGCGGGTCGCTCTTCAGGAGCGGGACAGAAGGAATTCTCTTCCTTCAAGCCGTATGGTCGACGGCTTCGGGTAACGTAGTTCGGATACTATGGATTGGTGCCGAATCGTATTCCTAAGCAAAGCCAGCTCAACGTTCTTCGCGCCACAAAGCTAAGCAAATTCCGCTGGCTCGTTCAGGGATTCTCCACCCGCTGGGGGGGATCCTCTCGCGCATACGGGAACGACGCGCTCAATCTGGGCTTCACCGAAGACGACTCCAAAGTCGCCGTCGACCGCAACCGGGCGGCGTTTCTGAGGGAACTCGGAGCTGACGGTAACTCTCGCGCGACTGGGAAAACTCCGCGACAAGGGAAGGCTAAGCTCTGGCCGCTCGTCAGCCTGCGTCAGATCCACTCCGACATCATTCACTACGTCGACGCGCCTCCAAAAGCGCAACTGGCTGGCGATGGACTCATGACCGCCACGCCTGGTTTGTTCCTCGGCATTCAGACCGCTGACTGCCTGCCCATTGTTCTCGTCGACCCCAAACCACGCGCTGTGGGTGTGTTCCATGCCGGTTGGCGAGGCACGATCAAACGTATTGTGGAAAAGGGAGTGGGCGAGATGCATCGCCGTTTCGGCAGCCGGCCTCGCGATCTGAGGGCCGCAATCGGCCCCGGCATTCATGGCTGCTGTTATCACGTGGGAGCGGAGGTTCGTGAGAAGTTCGAGGCGCAATTTTCGTACGCGGCCAGGTTATTTCACGAAGTTGAGGAGCGCGACCCGGTCCGCGACAAATATCCCATGCTGTTTCTCACTGCGCGTCCACCGGGGCACAGCGTCTTACCGAAGAATATCTTTTTGGATTTAGTGGAGGCGAATCGCCAACAGTTGCTGGCGGCGGGTGTGTTGACAAAACATATAGAAGCTTCGCCGTTATGCACTAACTGCCGCCCAGACTTGCTGTTTTCTTATCGCGCCGAGAAGGGCAGGACCGGGCGGATGATGGCTGTCGTGGGGATACGCAAATGAAGCGCGTTCTGCCCGCGCCCTGCAAAGCGATCGTGCGACGAAAGTCCAGTCCTCTCAGCTATCTGCTGGTTCTGATGATTTTCCCGGCTCCAGTTCAAGGCCAAGTCACATCCCGCCAAATCGATGCCATATTCGCCGGCTTGAACTCCAGCAACGCTCCTGGCGCGTCCGTTCTAGTCGTTCACAATGGGCGTGTGGTGTTTCATCGCGGATACG